>JBGQGO010000078.1:0-14336 GCA_041497455.1 Blastocatellia bacterium
CATTGCTTTCTCCTTTTTGGATGTTCGTAGTTCGGCCTTCAGGCGGAAGTTTGTAGCGCTTCGCTGGAGAAACTAACATACAAACTTCCGCCTGAAGGCCGAACTACGAACTCTCATTCGTTTCAGCCACGTCCGGCGCGGCCGGCTCTCGCGTAGCTTTAGTCTTTAGCACTAGATACTGCTTAATGAACTCATCCAAATCGCCGTCGAGCACCGCGTCGACATCCGAAGTCTCGTGCTTGGTGCGCACGTCTTTGGCCAGTCGATACGGGTGCAGCACGTAGTTTCTGATCTGTGAACCAAACGAGATGTCGCGCTTTGTTTCTTCGAGCTGGGCTGCCTCGGAACGCTTTTTCTCCAACTCGAGTTCGTACAGACGCGACTTCAGAATGTGCATCGCGACCTCGCGGTTCTGATGCTGCGACCGCTGATTCTGACACGTCACCACGATGCCGCTCGGAAGGTGTGTGATTCGCACGGCCGAGTCGGTGACGTTTACGTGCTGGCCTCCCGCGCCTGATGAGCGATAAGTGTCTACGCGCAGGTCCTTCTCATTCACTTCGATCTCGACGTCCTCTTCGATCTCCGGATAAACGAACACCGAAGCAAAGCTTGTCTCGCGGCTCGATCCTGCGTTGAACGGGCTCAATCTTACGAGCCGATGCACGCCTGCTTCCGCCGAGAGCAACCCGTAAGCGTATTCGCCGGCCACGGTGAACGTCGCGCCTTTTATGCCGGCTTCTTTGCCCGGCTGCTCGTCGACGAGATCAGTTTTGAATCCGTGGCGCTCAGCCCACCGCAGATACATCCGCAGCAGCATCCCGGCCCAATCCTGAGCGTCGGTCCCGCCCGCGCCAGCGTTGATGGTTACTATCGCGTCGCGCTCATCGTTGGGGCCGGACAGCAGCATCTCGGTCTCGGCGACTTCGACTTCGCGTTCGAGCCGTTCGATGACCGTCTGCAGTTCCTTCAGGGAAGCTTGATCTTCCGCCGCGAATTCCAGGAGGACGGTGGCGTCTTCAACATCGCGCTGGAATTGACCGGCTTTGTCTATTGCTGCCTGCAAGCGGCTACGTTGCTTGAGGACCTTCTGAGCGCGGTCCTGATCGTTCCAGAAATCTGGTTTGCCAATCTCTGCTTCCGACTTTTGAAGCTCGGACGCTTTTCGTTGCGGGTCAAAGAAACCTCCGCAGCTCCGCCGCGCGAGCCGCCAGGTCTTGGTACTTTTGTCGCAGTTCTTCGATCATCATCAGTCCTCGTCGAGCGGCGGCGAGTTTCTCTCGCGGCGCTCCTCTGGGGATTCGCTTATCGGCTGATCCCGCTGCTTAAAGAGCTGGAATTCTATCACGCCAGGCGAACGCGTAGCTAGAACCGTCTTGTCGCTGAGCGTGGGGTTAGCGACAATGTCGCCGCTTTGATATCGATTCGAATGGACCGCAAAAGCGCCGATTAGTCGGCGTACTCCAAGATTCGAGATATGACGAGACAACGTCGGAGTGTATACTGAACCACTTGCTCCACAAGGGTAGGGAATCGGTTAGCATCTGAATGAGAATGTTGCCGTTAGAGCTTGGTAGTACTTCCGTAAACCGAGGTCGCTGAGTGACAGCAGAACCGAAATTGAAGCTGATGGTTGCCTCCACGGTCTACTATTTTCAGGACCAGTTGAAGCAGATTTGTGGCGTGTTGAGCGGATTTGATTATGAGGTCTGGAACTCACACATAGGGACAATACCGGTGGACCCGGGTTTATCGAATCTCGAGAACTGCGTTATCGCTGCGCGCAACTGTGACGTGTTTCTGGGGATTGTTCGGCCGTTCTATGGCAGCGGCGTGGTTGGAGACCGTTCTATAATGCACGAGGAGTGTCTTGAGGCCGTTCGGCTCAAAAAGCCCAACGCGCGTCTCCGCGAACCAAAATGGGCTAGTTCGGCGCTGGAGACAAGGTTGACCTTCTTCTCGCATCCCTCGGGCAGTCCTGCTGACGATCTAACTGCACGGCAGCAGCAAATCCTTGAGCTGATAAAACAGAGAAAACAATTGCATGCTGGAGAGCTACTCAAACTCCTCGGTAGTGAAGTCACGGATCGGACCGTGCGAAACGACCTGCACGCGATGGTACACCGAGGATGGTTGGTTCGACGTGGACGAGGCCGGAGCACTTCATATGCGGAGGCAGCAACGGCAGGCAGAAAGTGAAGAGCGGATTTCCACAAATTTCCGCCTTCTTCCAGATTCGATATGAAACCCCAGCCTTGAACCCGGTCAAGAATCTTGTTTATGGGCATTTAACAGAAACGGATGCGTATCAGGAATAGTCGGCTTCCGTTTCCGGATTCTTCCGGGTTCTTCCAGGTATTCAGCCGAGCCCTGACAAAGGGGGTGCTAGATGATTCGTCACTTCAACGCCATCGCCGACCCCCTGAGTACGCGTCGATCAGCTTCCCTTCTCTGACCGGGCCGGCACCAGCGAAGCCGCCAACAGCAGCAGGCTCGCTACAGCACACGCGATCACGAACACGTCACCATGACGAGTGTAGAACGTCAAATCGTCGCCGCGCGCTTCATTCTCAGTTTTGATCTTCCAGGTCCGAGTTGCAGTGTCGAACATCGGCGTCTCTCCGTGAACGATCCCGTAGCGATCTATGCGAGCCGCAACCCCGGAGTTCGCCGCGCGAATTACCTCGACGTTGTTCTCGACCGCGCGAAAGATCGCCGTCGTCAACATCTGTCTCGGAGCGGATGTCGGGCCAAACCACGCCTCGTTCGATAGCTGCACGAGCGCCGACGCACCCCCGCTTCGTATTCGCCGTGCAAAGTCCGGTCTCGTGGTCTCGAAGCAAATCAATGTTCCTATTTTTGCGCCTGCGGCCTCGCTCAGCGTCAAGCTGTTCCCAGGCGTGATCTCGCCAACCAGCGCCTTCACGTCGCTCATGAACGGAATCCAGCTTCGCGCCGGGATGTACTCGCCGAAGGGCACCAGCGCGTTCTTGTCATACTCGGCGATCTTCTCTCCCGCCGGTGATATGAGCACCGCGCTGTTGTACTGCGATTGACTCCCGCCCGAGTTTTCCGGGAAGCCCCACGTGTTCATCAGCAGGTAGATTCGATTGCGCAGAGTGAACTCCGCAAGCTTGCGCCGAAGAGCCGAATCGCGGCCGTATTCGAAGTTCATCGCCGACTCAGGCCAGATCACAAGGTCGATGCTGGTGGTTTTCTCCGATGAAGAACTCGACGCGCCGTTTGAAGCCGCATCCCTGGGGTTCGCCTGAATCGCCTGCTCAGAAAGAGAGACGTGACGGAGGAACATCTGCTCCGCGAACTTCGGATCGTCCCACGCGCCATCGACAGGGATGTTCGGCTGAACGACCGCTATTGAAACCGATCCGGATTCATCGATCGATGGCCGCAGCGATTCGCCATACAGCACCGTTGCTATCGCGATCAGGCCCGCCGCCGTGAGCACGACGATGCCGCGCCTTCGCTCGAGATACACGAGCGCGAATACGAGCGCGGTGCTTGCGGCGACCATGATCGCGCTTACCAGGTAAACGCCACCGAACCGGGCGACCTGAATCACTGCCGGTTGAAACGCCTGCGAGTAGCCGAGCGGGTTCCAGCCCATGCCGGTCACTTGAAGCCGCAGCCATTCACTCGCAGCCCACACCACGGGCGCCGCTAATATCGACCAGCCGCCAAAGCGCTTGATCGCGAGTGCCAGCGTCGCGGCAAACAATCCCGTGAAGACCCCCAGCGTCGCCGAAAAAATAACCAGGACTATGTAGCACAGCCACAGCGGCATCCCGCCGTAGTTGTGCATCGAGTAGGTCACCCAGTAAGACGAGCCCGCGTAGAACACCGTTCCCGTCACGCTTCCGAGCAACAGCGAGCGCCAGAACTTTCGCTCGCGCACGACTGCCATGATCAGCGGCGCGGCGCCCACCCATCCCAACGACCACAGGTTCCAATCGGGGAACGCGAATACCAGAAGCAGCCCCGAAAAGATCGCAAGCGACAGGTTGCTGATGAAAGGAGATACTTGCTGGAATGGAAGTACCTTTGCGACTCGAAATCGCGCCGCTAGCAGGTCCTCGCGCGCGTAAACGGGAGGGACGGCTTCTTCGGAATGCTGAACGCGGAAAAGAGTCGAGGATTGAGGATCGAGAATTGAGGATCGAGGATCGAGGGTCGAGGATCGCCGACTGAGAATCGAGGATCGAGAATTGATGATCGAGGATCGAAACACCAGGTGTGGATTCATCAGTTCCTTGCCAGTAGCGGAGGACGGATTCAAGCAACTGCTTTTGCTAATCACGATCGATCTACAATCCTCAATCGTCTATACTCAACCCTCAATCCTCGATGCTCACGCCTCCGCAATCTCGCACACCATCTCCGCCATGAAGGAACTCCGTACCAGCGGGCCCGAAAACACTGCGCGAAAACCGAGACGCTCGCCGTACGCCTTGTACTCCTCGAACACATCGGGATGGACGTACTCTTCAACAGGCAGATGCGCGCGCGTCGGCTGCAAGTACTGGCCGATGGTCACCACACCGGCCGCGTGCCCACGCAAGTCCTCAAGTAAGCGCTTCACTTCTTCGCGGCGTTCGCCGAATCCAACCATAAAGCCTGACTTCGTGAGCGCCGCGGGTGCGTAACGCCGCGCTTCCCGAAGCACGTCCAGCGACTGCTGGTAATCGGCTTGCGGTCTCACTCTCTGATACAGCCTCGGCACGGTCTCGACGTTGTGGTTGAAAGTGTCCGGTGAGGCGTCGAGCACAGTGTGAAGCGCCCGGCGATTTCCTTTAAAGTCCGGCGTAAGCACTTCGATCTTAGCACTCGGCAATCGACGCCGCACCGCGTGAATGGTCTTCGCGAAATGCGCCGCGCCTCCATCCGGCAACTCGTCACGATTCACTGAAGTGATCACGACGTAGCTCAGCTTGAGCTGAGCCGCCGCCTCGGCGACTCGTTCCGGTTCATCGCTCAGTGATTCCATCGGCAACCCGCGTCCGGTTTTGACCGAGCAGAATCCGCAACTCCGAGAGCAGACGTCACCGAGGATCATGAAGGTCGCCGCGCCTCGCGCGAAGCAGTCGTTGCGATTCGGGCAGCGCGCTTCTTCGCAGACCGTGTGCAGCCCGCGGGTGCGCAGCATCTTTTTCAACTCGTGATCGGCCTCGACGTTGCGAACCGGCTTGCGCAGCCACTCCGGCAACCGCGGCGCCGTCTCCTGTCTCAGTCCTTCGACTTGAATAAGCATATGATTGGTTTTTCGCGCCAATGCTCAACTCTCTCCTCGCGCCGCCGTCCTTCAGGGGTTTGGCTTCCAGGGGAGAATCATGATGCCCTTGCGTTCGTTCGAGAGCAGGGTGGCCACTTTCTCGGCATCCGCTTTATCGTATGGACCAATGTTGACTCGGTAGAGCGTGTCTTGATTGCTCGGCATTTGTACGTAGGCGGCCCGGTAATTGAGCTTTTGGAGATCTGCTTCGAGTTGTTTGGCCTTTTCCAAAGTTCCAAACGACGCGACGAAAACCACATATTGGCTGCTGTTAGCCGCAGCCTGGCCGGGTGTGTTGGCGTTGGTTGAAGGTTGCTTGCCGGGGGCTGCCGGTTGGCCACCGCGAGCCGCCGCTCCGGATTGATTTGTGTTGGCAGCCGTGTCCTGTTTTACGACGTACAGCCCTGCCCAGAACGCGCCCAGCAACAACCCGACGCCAATGATGAAGATTGCTATGACTTGTTTGTTGCTCATAATGAATACCTGGTTTCTGGTTTCTAGTTTCCTCGTTCAGAGTTCAAGCTTCAGCTTGCTTCTGGGCTCTAGCCGATCGAATCACGCAAGCTGAAGCTTGAACTCTGAACGAGGAAACCAGAAACTACTTCGTTGGTTGATCCGGCACGGCGACCTCCGCCTTTGTCGCGTTCACGTTGAAGAATGCTTTGATCATATCGAGCGGGATCGGAAAGACTACGGTGGTGTTCTGCTCGACGCCGATCTCCGTGAGCGTTTGAAGATAGCGCAACTGGACCGCGACGGGCTCGACCGCGATGACTCGCGCTGCAGCTAGCAGTCTCTCAGACGCTTGATACTCACCTTCCGCGTGAATGATCTTCGCCCGCTTTTCGCGTTCGGCTTCAGCCTGTCGCGACATCGCGCGCCGCATCTCCTGCGGGAGGTCCACGGCCTTGATCTCGACCTGCGACACCTTGATGCCCCAAGGATCGGTGTGCTTGTCGAGTATCTCCTGCAGACGCGCGTTGAGCTTATCGCGCTCGGACAGCAGATCGTCCAACTCCGCCTCACCCAGCACGGAACGCAACGTAGTCTGAGCGAGCTGCGAGGTCGCGTACAGATAGTTCTCAACCTCGACGACCGCCAGAAGCGGGTTGATCACCCGAAAATAAACAACCGCGTTGACTGACACCGTGACGTTGTCGCGAGTGATCACGTCCTGAGGCGGCACGTCGAGCACAACGGTCCGCAAGCTTATGCGAACGATGCGGTCGATCGGCCTGAAGACCAATATGATGCCGGGTCCCTTTGGCTCAGGTAGCAAGCGTCCGAGGCGAAAGATCACGCCGCGCTCGTATTCCGGCAGGATGTTGATCACGCTGAGAAGGTAAAGCAGCACGATCGCGACGGCGATGATTGGGAGTGTTAATAGTTCTGGCATGAGGTCTCCTATTCTAGTTGCTAGTTCTCACGAGCGAAAGGTGCGGTGGTGCGCCAACTTCGGAGGCATACACGTCTCCATACCACTATTCACCAACCGCGGAAGCATTCTTTGGAATTACAGCCGCGTCCTTCTCCGCTTCGACATCGAGCGTCAGCCCGTCCATACCGGTCACGCGCACGCTCTCGCCCGGCGCGATGCTCATCTGCGAGCGAGCCCGCCACAACTCGCCTCGCACGAAGATCGTTCCTTGAGGAGAGATCGCCGTCTCGGCTCTTCCGGTCAGCCCGATCATACCGGATGTGCCGGTAGTCACCTTCGATCGCCGCGCGCGAATCGCCAGTCTCAATATGAACGTGAATATGATTCCAAAGGGAATCACGACTGCCAACACAAGTCTGAGCGGCAGCCGCAACTCGGGATTCGGAACGTCGATCAGTATCAGAGAGCCCACGACTGCAGCGGCTATTCCGCCCAGTCCCAGTATGCCGAAGCCGCCGACCTTTGCTTCCAGGACGAACAAACCGATAGCCACAACGATCAAAAGCAGTCCGGTCAGATTAATCGGCAGCATGTGAAACCCGTACAGCGCGAGCACGACCGACAAGATCCCAACAACGCCTGGCACTACCGCGCCCGGATGTTGGAACTCGAAGTAGACGCACAACGCGCCCAGCGCGAAAAGAACAAACGCGATCCGCGGGTCTGCAAGCGCCATCAGCAATCGCTGCCGAACAGTCGGAGTGACCGCCACTAACTGCTCGCCTGCCAATCGCAAGACCATCTGACTCCCATCGACTCGGGTAATTGTTCGCCCTTCCAACTGCGCGAGCAGGTCCTGTTCGTCGCGAGCGATAATCTCGATCAAGTGCTTATCCAGCGCTTCACGCTCGGTGAAGGATTTGCTCTCGCGAATAGCCGACTCGGCCGTCTGAGGATCGCGTCCGCGTTTCTCGGCGTGGCTGCGCAGGAACGCCGCCGCATCGTTGACGACCTTCTCGGACATCGTCTTGTCCATCTCGCGACCGTCCGCTAGCACCGGATGAGCTGCGCCGCTGGCTGTGCCAGGCGCCATAGCGGCGACGTCTGCGGCCAGCAGAATGATGAACCCGGCGGAAGCCGCGCGCGCTCCGCTCGGCGCGACATAGACGACTATGGGAACTCGAGAGCTGTCCATTCGCGAGATGATCTCGCGCATTGAAGTATCTAGCCCGCCCGGAGTGTTGAGCGTGATTATTAACGCAGACGCGCCTTCGCGTTCGGCTCGCGCGATTGCCGAGGTGATGACTTCGGCGCTTGCGGGAGTGATTTGATCGTCGATTTTGAGCTCAAGGACATCCGCTCGTGCGTTAGTCGCCGAGGCGATCACTACGAGCAGCAGCGCAGCGGTTATTATTGTTTGTCTAAGCGCGTTCATAGCATTGCGCTCGATTGGTGAACTGGATGATTCCGATTGCAGTCTAGCACAACTGAAACGGGGTGCGCTGGGTATCGATGAGTTCGCGTCACGGCTCAAGCGACGGTTCGTAGTTGGTGATGAACTCCAGGAACTTCGAAACTTCGATGATGTCTTTCCCCACGAAGCGTATGCTGTGCGAGTCGGTGCGCTGAACGATCGACAAGTAGCTCAGCATCTCGGACGGGCGGTAAGCCTTGAAGCGCACGTCAAGCTGCACCGGCTCTTTGACCTTGTAAGGCTTGAACTCTTTGATTCGCGCGATTGCTTTTTTGGTCTTCTCGCGAATCAGCTCGTAAGCCATCTCCGGTGTCAGCGTCTTCGCGGCGTGAAAACTCACTGCCCACTTCACCACCGCGCCTTCGATGTTGCCCAAAAGGTCAGTTGCCTCTTTCACGATCGCGTCGTCGCCCGAGATCATGATGACCGGAACGTTGAAGTGACCGGCGATCGCGGCGTTGATCCCCGCTTCGGGCATCGAGGTCCCGTTCAACCTGACGTCGGCGAGCCGCGCGCTCGAAATCGTGTGAGCTCGCACGCCTGACATGTTGGTTGTGCTCGTGTGGTAGCCGATAAAGATCGCGCCGTCGAAAGTCTCATCGATGCCCTGCATCATCATCAGCGGGCGAGGCCACGAGCGGACTATGGTGACGTTCTTCGGCAGCTTTTCAATCAGCAGGTTCTCGCCGTTGCCGTGCGAATCACTGATGACAACTTCCGTGGCGCCCGCCTCGAAAGCGGCTTCAGTGGCCGCTTTCACCTCTTCGGTCATGAATTCGCGGAAGCGGTTGTACTCGAATCCTTGAGGCCCGAGCTGATCGGCGGTGACCACGCCGACGACGCCCTCCATGTCGGCGGAGATGTAGATTTTTAGCTTTCTCGTCTGAGCCGGCGAGGTCACTGAAAGGCACGCGGCAAGCGCAAGGACTAAACACAATAGACGGGTTTTCATCTTTCTACTCCTCCTGTTTGAGTGCGGATGCGGAAATCTCAGGAGCAGGCTAAAGCCTGAACTCTGAACTCTGAACTCAATCCTCCAGCAGCCTGCTCTGAAACACCCTCTGGCCACCGAGCGAAACGTAGGCGCTGTAACGTGAGCAAGGGCAGATGATCCTTCGCTTTCCCCTAGCCCAGGGCGTTTACGCCTGGGATGGAAGTGCTGCGGCGTCCGGTTTAGCCCCATTCATGGGGCTTCCCGCGGCCTTGAGGCGAGGTCTGATTGGCTAAAGCCGACTCGACAAACCTCCTGAAGGAGGTTCGATGATTCGCCCCTGAGCACCCCAGGCGTAAACGCCTGGGCTAGGGAAAAGAGCCTTCAGCAACCCGTCTAGAAGCCGAGCTCCGCTTCGATCTCACGGATGCGCGTTACCAGCTTTAGCAGCTCGGGCTCGCTCACCGGCTCGCCTCGCGCGATCTCTTCGCATCGCGAGAGTAGCCCGGTCAGTTCGCGCTCATCAAGCTTGGTACGGCGCGCGGCCGCCGCAGCCAGCCTGGCGTTTTCGATCTTCGACGGCGCCCCGCTGAACCGGCATAGCCGCTTGCGAAACTCAGAGTAGATGTTCTCCATCGCAAGGTCGCTCGCCTCTGCAAGCCGCGTGATGTTGGCCATCGACGAAACGAACTCGAGGTTAGTCGTGCGCCGTTCTTGCCGCAGCGGAATCGGGCGGCCGAACCTGCGGCCGTAGCTGTAGACCACCAGCGCGGCGATCAGCCCGGCTTGAGCCATCATCCACGGAACAGGTGTGCCGCGAAAGTATGACATCAGACCGCCGCCTGCCGACGACGCGCCGTAGCCGTGATGGTATTCGTCGAAGGCGATCTTTCCCACCGGACGCCCGTCTAACAGATTGAGCGCCAGAATCACATTGTCAGCCTGCGAGATTCCGTTGTTGGCGACCACGTATTGGTCGGTCAGCAACACGACTCGCCCTTTGCCAACCTGCGCGTCCGCGAGAACGGCGGCTTGATCGTCGCCAATGTGATATGTGGCTGAGCGGCTGTCTACCTTGACTCGGGTCGCGTGTTCCGAAAGCCCAACACGCTGAACGCCGCGAGTAAATGGAGTCGGCTGCAGCGGACGAACGGCTGACTTCGACTCGGCGTCTTCGGTATGCGCCGCCCCATCGCCGACGGGCACGTGAATCTCCCGGTCGATGATGATGAGCAGGCCTCCCGCTTCCACCCATTTGTTCAACGCGATGAACTCTTCTTCATCCGGTTGATGAGCTTCGGGCGGCGCGATGACGATCAACGTTCCCGGCTCGTGGTCTTTCAACTCGGTGAACGGCTTCTCGAAGCGCATGACGTTGTAGCTGCTTTCTTTGAGCAAAGTGTAGAACGCGAGCGTTCCGTAGGGAGTCGAGCGGTAGGACGAGCGATCTCCGGTGAGTTCGTCTTCTTCCGTCGCGCGCGTGTCGACGAAGAACAAAAAGTTGAGCGCAACCAGAACGACGAACAAACCGCCGACCAGGAGGATAGCTCTTGCGTTTCGTTTCATCGGAGGGATGCGTGATGCGTGATCCGTGATGCGTGATCCGTGATGCGTGATGCGTGATCCGTGATCCGTGATGCGTGATGCGTGACCAAAGTTCTCCTGTCACGCATCACGCATCACTCTTTATTTCACATTGAAAAGCTGATGAGGCACGTCTTCCAGCAGCCACGTATTTCCCGCGCGCGTCAAAACGAACAGCGCTGTACCCGCCTGGTCTTTGCCTTCGGTCTTGACCTTCAATCCGACGTCCAGCGCTACGCGATTGGCATCGACTTGATCCACGTGCAGGATCTCGGTCGACCAGGATGCGGGTCTTGAAACTGTCAGCCCCTGAACGAACCGCTTCAGGTTGGCCTTAACAACAAGCGCAAAGAGCTTGTCCGACGACGGCTGCTTGATCGCGGCGTCGAGTTGCGTGATGAATGCGCGCACCGACTCGTCGGCCTGAGGAGCCGTGCCAGCGGCCCGCCCTGCCTGGATCAACCCTTCGTGAGCCGCAAGCTGAGCCGCGGTGTCATCGGCTTCGACGACGGCTGCTCGAAAATGCCGCGCTGCTTCAGCGGCTTGATTGCGCGCCATTGCAACCTGGCCCAGCGTCACGCGGGCCCACGCCAACGCCGGTCCAGCCGGCGGGTCGATCTTGATCGCGGCGTTTGCTTCGCCTGCAGCCTCGTCCATCTTCTTTTGAGCCGCAAGCGTCCTGGCGAGCCAGGCGTGCAACACTGCGTTGCGAGGCTCGGAGCGCACAGCTTGTCTCAGCATCGTCTCGGCCTCCGCGTATTGCGTCTTGTTGAACGCGCCGATGCTGGAATTTAACAGCGTCTGAGCCGAGGTGCGGGTGGTCTTTGACTCGCCGTCTCTCGCGTCGTTGTCGTAGTTAGTCTGGATGACGAATTTGTCCGGGTCTACTTCGACCGAAACGATTTTCTCAGCGGTTGGTATCTCGGCTGATGCGAGGTTCTCTGAGGGGACCATCACCGATGTTGTGACTTGCTTACCCGAGGCGGTAACTGCAAGCACATTGACGGTGACGTCCCCCGTGCCGAGGTTGCGGAGGTTTATGCCCTGAACTCCCGGTTTGTTCGAAGGCAACGGCGAGCCGATGATTATGTCCGGCTCGATTATCGAATCGATCCATTGCTGAAACACCTTTTCTACTTCGGGTGATGCCCCTTTTGTCAGACCCGCCCTCAGATCTTCAGTTGTGATTATTTTTGTCTGGGCGCCGGAAAGCAGAGATCGAATCGCAGCTATGAGCTTGTCGCGGCCTGCCGTTTCTGCAAGCAGCCGGTAGACCAGAGGCCCCTTGCTGAACACCGCGGCCGAATAGTTAGCCAGCAGCAGGGTCTGAACTCCTAACTCCGCATCGCGGCCCGACTGCGCCACTGGCGTGTAGCTCCATCGCATGCTCGTGAACAGATCGCGGGCGGCATCCTTGCCGAAGCGGTCCTCGAAGTAGAGCGCGGCCAGATAGCGCGGGAGTGAATCGCTCAGAAACGCTGCGCTGCGGGCCTTCACTGCCGCGCGAGTCTCCTGCGCCGATCGAGGCTCCTGCCCGCGAAGCCTGACTCGCCCGTCAATCCATATGCGCGCGATGGCGTCGGCGAGCACTTCGATGACGCTGGAACTCAGCGTCTCGCGGCGGAACACTTGCTCATTCAGCACAAGCACGCCTGGCTGGGCGAGGTTGCCCGACCGAGCCGAGGAGATTATTCGGAATGTCGCGCCCGTTGGCGGAGCCCCGAGCGTCCTGGTAAGAAAATCGATGACGCGCCCCGCTTCATCGCCCAGACGCGCAACGATCGCGCGCGGATCCGCAGGCTTCGTCTCCGCCGGCACTGCGATGATACCGGGCTGAACAAATATCTCGACCTTGATGCCCCCGCGCTCCGCGGTGACCGGCTGATCGAAGCTCCCGGCGACGACCAGCGGAAGTGAATTCAGCGGCTGTTCAAAGGTTGAACTCTGACCGTCGCTCTTCATCGTGCCCGATGAGAGCGCTCGAAAATTGCTGGCCGGAGACGCCGCGCTCACTGTCAAGGTGAAAGGCGCCGTCGTCGGACCATACATGGTGAACATCGTGGAAGGCATCGGCACCCACACTGCGCCGGGCGTCAACAGAACTTCGCCGGCATAGATGTGAATCAACGGAGTGGACTCAGGCGCCTCAATGCGATAGCTCACTTCCACCGTCGCCTTCGCGCCGGCCCCGATCGATGACTGCGGCGTGATGATGATCTGATTGAGAGTCGTAACCCGGCGATCTTCGACGGTCTCGACCCCGGCGGACGCGCCATTAACTGTAGCGGCGCTGACCTTGGCCAGCTTAGTTAGTCTCAGGTAAAGCTTTGGCTTGGGCGACTGGGCGAGGTTTGAGATGGACAGAGCCGCGCGCACATCAACCGCGCTGGAAGCGGTGTCGATGCGGGCGTTGATGTTGTAGCGATCAACTTCAACTTCCTGCGCCGCGGCGCTGAAGGCTAAGACTGAGAGGACGAATAGAGCAGGTAAGATTTTTTTGAGCATCAAGAACTCCGCGAATACCCCCAACTTCAGTAGGGGGATCCGAGTTTGGACATCACACAGCACTCTCGTCGTGCATCCCACAACTCCCTTCGAGCAACTCCGTGGGAGTTGCATGGTTATAGAACCGGGTCGTTGGGCGTGCGCACCCCAGCGGGGTGCCATGTCTCTCACTCGTTCATTTGCACGAGGGTTGATCCGGCACATTGCACCCCGCTGGGGTGCGGCTCTCGCACGGTCTCTTTCTATAAACATCGCACCCCTATGGGGTGTTCATGGACTCTTCGCACGGCTACCTTGAATCAGTGCAACTCGTCGCGCACGAGTTCGTGAATGGCCTTGAGCTTCTCGAGGAGAGGCTCGAGCCTTTCAAGCGGCAAGCTGTTCGGTCCGTCCGACAGCGCCGCCGCCGGGTTGTCGTGCACTTCCATGAAGACGCCGTCTACTCCGCAAGCCACGCCCGCGCGCGCCATGTATTCGATGAACTGCGAGTCGCCGCCGGTGCTGGTTCCCAATCCGCCGGGCCGCTGCAAACTGTGAGTCACGTCGTAGACCACCGGGTAGCCGAAGCCGCGCATGATCGGCAAGCCGCGAAAGTCTACCACCAGATTGTTGTAGCCAAAGCTTGTGCCGCGCTCCGTGATCATAACCCGCTCATTGCCCTGCGACGTCGCCTTCTCGATAGCGTTCTTCATGTCGTTAGGAGCGAGGAACTGACCCTTCTTGATGTTGACCACGCGGCCCGACTTCGCCACTTCGACGATGAGATCAGTCTGTCTCGACAGGAACGCGGGAATCTGAAGCACGTCGGCAACCTCGGCGGCTGCGCGCACCTGCGAGACTTCGTGCACGTCCGTGAGCACCGCTACGCCGGCGTCGTTTCGAACGCGCCCGAGTATGCGCAGCGCCTCGTCGATTCCAGGCCCGCGATGAGCGTTGATAGAAGTGCGATTCGCCTTATCGTAAGACGACTTGAAGATGTAAGGAACGCCAACCCGCTCGGTGATCGAGCGGATCGCCTGAGCCATCTTGAGCGCATGCGACTCGCTTTCGACGATGCACGGGCCGGCGATCAGGAACAGTTCCCCGCCGCCAACCTCGACGCTTCCGACTTTGAAGGGTTTGACCGCGACCGGCATAAATGAAGCGTTATTCTACACGGCGCTGGTTGGAATTTGAA
>JBGQGO010000079.1:0-14285 GCA_041497455.1 Blastocatellia bacterium
AAAGACGCTCGAAGGTACTACTGTGTGATGGACCCGGAGGTGAAGTCCAACAAGCCCGGCACGTGCCCGAAGTGCGGGATGACCTTGAGGCTGGCCACGGAAGAAGCGCCCGGCGATTCGGGCGCTAACAAGAACGCCAATGAAAACAACGATGCCGATGCGATCAAGGATTACGCCAGGCCAGGGGCTATCCCCGATACGCCGATCTACGATCAGGATGGCCAGAAGCTCCTCTTCTACAGCGATCTCGTAAAGGGGAAGACGGTGGCGATCAACTTCATCTTCACGACCTGCACGACGATCTGCCCGCCGCTGGCGGCCACTTTTCGAAGGATACAAGTAGAGCTCGGCGGCCGCGTTGGCAACGACGTAAGATTGATTTCGATAAGCGTTGATCCGGCGACCGACGTGCCCAACAGGTTGAAAGCATTTGCCGCGAAATTCAAAGCGGGGCCGGGGTGGACTTTCGTCACCGGCAGCAAGCCCGACATCGATCTTCTGTTGAAAGCGCTTGGCGCCTCAGTCGGCGACAAGAACGATCACACTCCGATGGTGCTGGTGGGTAACGAGCCGGCGGGTTATTGGACGCGGACTTACGGGCTCGCCCCAGCGCCGGTACTTGTAAAAGTGATCACCGATGCCGCAAGCAAAGGCGCGGTGGGCAGTGGTGCGGTTGCTCTGTCGGTTCCAGCAGCCGCTTCAAGCACTCGCGGGCGAGGCGAGTAGAGTCTCGAGAACGCGCCCGGAAATAGCAGTCCGAAATCATTCTGTCACAAATTAATAGCCATTCTCTGCTGCGCAGGTGTGCGCCGGATTGTCTTCGCCTGGGCTGATGCGCAGTCGCTCCCCGTAAGCTCAGATGGACTGGCGGGCAAATGTCTGTGTGCCTGTCGGGCGGCATGGCTAAGGTTCTAAGGAAAGGTCTCAGGTTTTCCCTGACTTATTTTCAATTCTGTATCCTATTGCACAGACTCCTCAGAACGTGATCTGTATCATTGAGCGGTTTCAGGTACGATTCATCTCTAACAAAGGAGTCAAAGCATAATGCGTGAAAAGCAAACGCAGAAAGAAATCTACGCCTGGCTTCCGAACATAGTCAGAAGTCTCATTCTGGTCGCGTTGTTCGGGGGATTCGTTTCGGCGCAGACGCCCCCCCAACCGGCGAATTGCAATAGAATGGTGACGGCGGATGTCGTCGCCTTTGACCAGATTATCTTCTACAACCGCTTCGGCAGCTTCGATCCGGGTGGCATGATGTTCGCGCTCAAGCGCGATGTTGTGACAATCGACTCATCTCTTCCACTCGGCGCTGGTAACGCTCAGCTCAGGCCGGACAAGCGTCCGCGCCCCCTCGTTCTGCGAGTCAATGAAGGCGACTGCTTGCAGGTGACCTTCACCAACTGGCTCAATCCGAAGCGTGAGGCGGTCGAGGCGCTCAAGTTCGCCAACGCCCCTGACCAGTTGCCATACTTCGGGCCGCCAGTGAAGATACCGCCGGATCCGGCCGACCCGAATGGGCCGACGGAGTTCGACGGAAAGGTGCATTTATCGGCGGGTGACACGCCCGCGACGCGAACCGCTTCGGTGCACGTCAATGGCCTAGACCTGGTGGGCAGCATCGCATCGGATGGCTCCAATGTAGGCAAGAACAACCCTTCGTCGCTTGCAGAGGTCGGCCAGACCAAGGTCTACACCTGGTACGCCGTGAAGCAGGGCCAGTACCTTTTGTTCTCGACAGCCGCAACGTCGGGAGGCGAAGGTGACGGCGGCCAGATAACTCACGGACTCTTCGGCACCGTCAATGTCGAGCCTCCGGGTGCCAAGTGGTATCGCTCACAAGTGACTCCGGCGGTGCTCGCGGCGGCAACTACCGGAACGAACCCGAACGGCACACCGATAATCAACTATGACGCGGTCTTCCCGGGATTGGTAGGACCGTTGGCGCCCCGCGTTCCAGTTCTAAACATACTCAACTCCGCCAACCAGATCATCTACACCGATCTCAACGCAGTGATTACCGGCTTTACCGAGGACTGCACGAAGGCCCCGCCGTCAGGCACCTGCGGCCAGCCGTTCCGCGAGTTCAGCGTGATCTTTCACGATGAGCTGGAGGGCGGCGCACCGGCGTTCCCGGAGATGCTCACCGACAGAAGCGTCTTCGCGTCGATCAAAGACGGATTCGGAATCAACTACGGCGCATCCAGCGTCGGCACAGAGGTGCTTGCCAATCGCAAGAAGGTTGGTCCGTCGGCCAATTGCCCCGAGTGCAACTATGAAGAGTTCTTCCTCGAGTCGTGGGGCAACGGCGACCCGGCTGTGCTGGTGGCGTATGGACCTCCCGACCCGGTCACAGGCATAGCGAAGGCGATCCGCGGACTGTTCCCTGACGACCCGGGCAACGTGCATCACTCCTACATGAACGATCCGGTGCGTTTTCGCAACGTCCACGCCGGACCGAAGGAGACACATGTATTTCACCTTCACGCGCATCAGTGGCTGCAGAGCCCGCGCGATGAGAACTCGCTTTATCTGGACTCGCAGACGATCTCGCCCGGAGCATCATTCACCTACGAGATCCAGTATGGCGGCGGCGGAAACCGCAACCTGGGATCGCCCGGCGATTCTATTTTCCACTGTCACCTCTACCCGCATTTCGCGCAGGGGATGTGGGAATTGTGGCGCAACCACGATGTTTTTGAGAACGGTACGGTTGGGCTGAATCCCGCGGTAGGAGGAACGGTAACTAATGGCCGCAACTTGCCTGACGGCGAGATAGCAGCAGGCATACCGCAGATGGCCTTGATTCCGATCCCCGGCAAAGGGCTTGCGCCGATGCCGACGGCAAACTTCCAGGGCTACCCGTTCTACATGGCGGGCCAGGCCGGCCACCGTGTATCGCAAGCTCCTTTGGGGCGAGAGGTCGGATTAACCGGAGGTCTGCCAAGGCATCAGGTGTTATCGGGCACGACCCTGGAAGGGCCGGCGGCGATCGATCCAGCGATGTTAAACGACGTGGTGGCGGCCCGAGTCCACACTCGCAACCCCGATCCTTTCCTTCTCGGATTCGCCAAGAAGCTTGTGACAGCCAAGCTCCTGTTGCTCCCCGAAGACGGGACTACGGCGGAAAAGACTGCGATCCAGTTTCACCAGGGTCTGTTTCCCAACCACGCGCCCATCACGACAATCTACGGTTGGAAGGGCGTCGGATACTCAACGTTCGACTCGTCAGGTGCGCCGGCGCAGTTCTTCGTGAATGGACGCGCGCCACAACCGGGCGCTCCGTACGCTGATCCTTGCCCGGACACATTTGTTGATGGGAACGGCGCGACAAGGCCGGTCCCGCTGCGCAAGTATCGCGCGGCGTGGATTCAGTTTGACATGCCTATCAACAATTTTGGCTGGCACGACCGCCAGGCGCGAATAGCCGTGCTCGAGCGGGACGCGAAGGCCACCCTGGCTGGCACGCGGCCGCCTGAGCCGCTCTTCTTCAGAGCGAATTCCGGCGATTGCATTGACTATCGTGTGACGAACCTCATACCGGCAAATCTGAACCTTGATGACTTCCAGGTCTATCAGGGGACAGACATCATCGGCCAGCACATTCACCTTGTGAAGTTCGACGTGACTGCTTCAGACGGGGCCGGCAATGGCTGGAACTACGAAAGCGGCGGGTTCTCACCTGAGGCGGTGCGCGAGCGCATCGACGCCAACAATCTGTTCCAACGACAGACCGGAGGCACGCAGTTCCTGACCGCCACAGTCAATGAAGTCTTCGGACCGGGGACGAATAACGCCTGGGTCGGAGCGCAGACGCACATCGAGCGATGGTGGGCCGATCCTCTGGTCAACACGCTTGGCAAGGACCGTACGCTTCGCACGGTGTTCACCCACGACCACTTTGGTCCAAGCGGCCACCAGCATCACGGTTTGTACGCCGGGCTTGTCATCGAGCCAACCGGTTCAGTGTGGAAATCAATTGATGGTGTCACCACCTTTGGCTCGCGAATCGTCGATGGCGGGCCGACTTCTTTCGCGTCCAACATCATCGCGGGCGTGAACGGAGCCGACAGTTACCGCGAGTTCATGATGGAAATTGCCGACTTCGCGATCGTGTACACGAGAGAACTTCAGCCGGTCAATCCTCCGAATCGCGAGGAGAAAGACCTGCCAATAGCTGTGGGCTCGCCGGTAGTCAACGATCCTTCAATGGAGCCCGAGCCTGAAGGAATATCGGCCGCCGACCCGGGAACCCAGGTGATGAACTATCGCAACGAGCCCATACCTCTTCGTATAGGCGAGTTGAACTCGTTGAATCACTTCGTCCAGAAGGTCGGGAAGTCAGGCGACCTGGCCTATGCTTTCAGCACGGCGGTTCACGGCGAGCCGTTCACGCCGATCTTGAAGGCCTACCCCGGCGATAGCATTCAGTTCAGGCTATTGCAAGGGGCGCAGGAAGAGCAGCACGTCATCAACATTCACGGTCACAGGTGGCTGTTTGAGCCAACTGCTCTGAACTCCGGCTTCACCAACGCCCAGGCAGTCGGCATCTCGGAGCACTTCGAGTTCCTTATGTCGGACAAGGTGATGCCGGTATTCAGCGACAACGGCATCGCAGACTTCCTGTACCAGTCTGCGGCGACAGATAATCTCTGGGACGGAATGTGGGGGTTGATGAGGACCTTCAGGAATCGTCAACCGGATGTCGCCACGCTGCCGAACAACCCGTTCAGCCCGGGCGTAGGATTTGGGGCCATATCGACCGCGCCTGACAACCCGCTAAAGAGCCCTGGAGCCGCCTCGCCGCCTCCTGGCGAGGAATTGGGAAAAGCTACCGACACTTTCGCCCCTTCACAGGGCATTAACAGTTGCCCAACTGCTCTGGGCTCTCCGCCTATCAAGACCTTCACCGTCCAGGCATGGATGGCTAAAGACCTGGTAGGAGCAGCCGGCATAACCTACAACAAGAACTTCGGCTTCAAAGATCCTGCGGGCATAGTCTATATCGACGCGAATCACTTTACCGCAATCACCACCAACGCAAGGCCGCTCGAGCCGCTGGTTCTGCGGATCAACGCCGGTGACTGTGTGGAGTTGACGCTGCAAAACAAGCTGCCGGCGGCGGTGGCCGAGTATGATAGCTGGAACGAAATGCCGCCTATCATTCCAGAGTTCAACTTCAATCAAGTGAAGACGTCAAACCGCGTGAGCTTGCACCCGCAACTGCTTTTCCACGACGTGACAGGCTCGGACGGGGCGGCGATAGGACAGAACCCCGACACAACCGTTGGACCCGGCCAGAGCATCAAGTACGCCTGGTACGCGGGCAGCGTCGTCGTTAATGGATCGATCACCACCTTCACGCCGATCGAGTACGGCACCACGCATCTGCGAGACTATGGCGACGTGATAAAGCATAGCTCGCATGGCGCGATTGGAACGCTGATCGTGGAGCCGAAAGGCACTACACAGACACTCATCGGCAATAGCAATGCTACGGCGGATGTGAGGACTATCGGGCTCGACACGGTGCTGTTCCGCGAGTTCGTCATCAATTATCAGGATGATGTTACGATGCAGAACAAAGCCGGGCTGGCGATGAAGAACTTCCGCGCCGTTGACGATGCCGAAGAGACGGGCCAGAAGGCGTTCAACTACAAGACGGAGCCTTTGTGGGCGCGTCTGGGCTTCCCGCCGGAGACGCCACTTCGGACGCTGGGCGATCAGGACTTTTCGAACACGCTCAGCTCTCTGTCTACAAACGCCGGCTGTGGCCTGACGCCTTGTGACCCGGTCACGCCGATCTTCACCGCGAAGGCCGGAACCAGTGTTCGCTTCCGAGTCCTCGAAACGGCGGGCCATGCGCGTCAACATGGGTTCACGGTCTTCGGCCATCACTGGAACTTCGAGCCGTGGACTAAGAACTCGACCGTGCTGGGCGCGAATCCTTTCACGTTCGAAATAGGCTCGCAAAGCGGCATCGGCCCGACACGCCATCTGAACATACTGACCAAGGCTGGCGGATTGAATAGTATCACGGGTGATTATCTCTACAGAACGCAGGACAGCTTTAACTTCAGCTCCGGACTGTGGGGTATCTTCCGAGTGACCGCTCCTTAATTTGCAGGCAATCTCCTGGGCTGGATGCGTAGTGCATCCAGCATCAGGCTTATCGGCGCGGGGCTGGAATTGCTAACTAGCCCCGCCCCGAATTGTTTTTGCTCTCGCCAGTATGCTGAAGAATCAAGTTGTGCCACAAGGACTCGAAGACACAAAGGCTCACCAATGAACACATCATCTTGTTTGCTTCGTGCCACGAAAACGGTTTTCAACGGTAAATGGGGACCAACAATGCTTATGAGAAAGAATGCCCGATCAGTCGCATCCACGGTGTCGCGATCGCTGGCCGTCGGCCTGCTGGTGGTGGCGGCGTCGAACGCGCAAACAGATGCGGGGAAAGATCAGCCTATCTATAGAGTGAAGCCCGCGCCGGCGCCGGTTTCATCCATCTCGCAGCGCTACGAGAAGGAAGGCATCGTCGTCGAGTTTTCGATCAACTCGATCAAAGGAGATGACGGCAAAGACCCTGGCCTTGTCGCCGGCGCGGACGCCGCCGTCTCATTTCGAGTGACGGACAAGAGTACGGGCCAGCCAGTCAGAGGCTTGCGTCCGAACGCGTGGCTCAATAGGCGAGCAGCGGAGCACGCTCCCAACGAGGCCGAATGCAAAGACGGGATTCGCTCGTTTATGAGCGGCTTGTTCAGCGCGCGCGCGGATATGGACCTGAACAGTTACTCGATGCTCACGCTCAATCACGACAACACGGTCACCTTTATCAATCCGCAGATATCGTTTAACGTTACGAAGCTCGAAAGCATCATCCCGCTGCCGGGCGGAGGACTTGATTGGGCGCTTTCAAAGAATGCAGACTTTCTGTACGTAACAATGCCCGCGCAATCCGCGCTGGCGGCCGTCAACACCATCACGCGCAAGCTCGTTGGCACTATTTCGACGGGCGAAAAGAGCAAGCCGACTCGCATCGCGATACAGCCCGATGGCCGTTACGCCTGGGTCGGGCTCGATGATTCGCCCTCGGTGGCCGTGATTGATACGGCGACAAACAAACTCGTGGCCACACTCACCGCAGGCGCGGGCTTGCACAACATCGCGTTCACAACCGACAGCCGATTTGCGTACGTTACCAACAGCGCGGCGGACACTGTGACAGCTTTTGATGCGAAGGCTCTTACCAAGATAACTGACATAAGTGTAGGGAAGACTCCGGTCCCCATTTCATTCAGCAGCGCGGGGAACTCGGTTTACGTTGCATCGATTAATGGCGGGACCGTCGCAGTGATTAGCCCCGGAAATCAGCAGGTCGTAAGAACCATTCCGCTCAAACGCGGCGTGGTCGCGCTGAGGTTCGACCCTTCAGGCCGCTACGGATTTGCCGTCAATCAAATCGAGAGCGTCGTTTCGATCATAGACGCTTCAACCAACTCCGTGATCGCTCAGGGCGAGGTGGTGAAGGGACCGGATCAGGTGACCTTCACGAGTCTCTACGCCTACGTTCGAGGGACGGAATCGGAGAAGTTCTCGCTGATTGAGATGAGCGAAGCCAAGAAAGGAAAGTTCGCGCCCGTCAATATTCAGGCGGGCCGGTTGGTTCCCAGTACGTCGGCTCAAGATATCGGCGTGGCAGATATGATCCAGCCAACGCCCGAAGGTAATTCTGTGATGATCGCCAACGCCCCCGATCAGATGATCTACTACTACGTCGAGGGAATGATGGTTCCGATGGGAACCTTTCAGAATTACAAGCGGAGGCCTCGCGGGTTGATGCTGATCGATCGCAGCTTGACGGAGAGCGCCCCGGGCGTTTATTCCTCCAGGGTCAAGCTCAAGAGCGCCGGGCTGTTCGACGTTCCGATGTTCTTTGATCAGCCGCGCATCATCAAATGCTTTGAGGCGAAAGTGGGAGACTCGCCTTTCGCCGAAAAGGTCAAGGGTCAGGTGACGACTTTGGTCGAGCCGCTGTTCAAAGGTAATCGATACAACGTTGCCGAGCCAGTGCCGCTCAAGTTTAAGATTACCGATTCGATCACCAGGCAAGCGATATCGGGGCTCCGGGACGTTCAGGTATTGATCTTCGAGCCGCCCGGCATCTGGCAGAAGCGAGTGTGGGCAAAAGAGGTCAGCGCCGGAGTCTACGAAGTAACCGAACTGTTCCCACATGAGGGCTACTTCAGAGTGATGACCCAGATAGAGTCTCGCGGCATCAGGTACGCCAGCCTGCCCTTCGCTGATGTGTCCGTACTCAACGAGGCCAAGGGCGATCAGATAAAGCAGTGAAGCCAGCGCGGGAGCGAAGAATGAATGACCAATCAGCAGGTGCGGTAGCGGAGCAAAAGGCGACAAACAGTGCGTGGAACCCGAGAGACCACAAGCGCGGATTCAGCCGCCTGAGTGCTTGTTTTCTCGTTCTTTCCTTGTGCGTTTCATCTTTTGCTCTTGCTGGTCCGCTGGTCGACAAGGTCCAGAGGAAGACGGGTTCATATATATGTCCGATGGACCCCGAGGTGAAAGCTACAAAACCCGGCAAGTGCCCCAAGTGTGGGATGACTTTGAGACTAGCGGGCAAGGACACCGGCTCTGAAGCTGAGAGCGCAACGCCCGGCCCGGCCGGCGCCAGGACCGAAGCCTCGGTAAATCTGTCGCGGGTTCCCGAAACGACCGTCTACGATCAGAACGGCAGGAGGCTTCGCTTCTACAACGATCTTGTGAAGGGGAGGACTGTAGCGATCAACTTCATCTTCACTACCTGCACGACGATCTGTCCTCCGCTTACTGCTACCTTTCGCAAAGTGCAACAGGAGCTCGGCGAACGCGTTGGGCGCGACGTGTCTTTGATCTCTATCAGCGTTGACCCGGCCGTCGACGTTCCCGAGCGCTTGAACAGCTTTGCCTCGAAGTTCAACGCGGGCCCGGGATGGACATTCGTTACCGGCGACAAGCTCGAGATTGATCAGTTGCTGAAGACTTTAGGCGCGTCAACCGCGAGCAAGAGCGACCACACTCCGATGGTTCTGGTTGGAAACGAGGCCGCTGGTTACTGGACGCGCACCTATGGACTCGCTGCTCCGGGTACGCTGGTCAAAGTGATCACGGACGCTATGACTAAAACTGCGCGCACAGACTCGGTCGTGCAAGTACCCTTGCCTATCGGTTCATCATCGGCTTCCGAAAGGCAGATACAGAAGAGCCCGAACACTGGCGGTACGACTACCGCATCGGCCGCCACACCGCCGTCCGCCGGTCAACTGAAGGCAACAAAGACACCCGCTGAAGCGGCGGCGGCTTATTTCCCGAATACCGTTCTGCTGACCCAGGACAAAAATCCCGTTCACTTCTTTGACGACTTGCTGAAAGGCAAGACGGTCATCATTAACTTCATGTTCACAACCTGCACTGGCATCTGTCCGGCGATGACCGCGAATCTCTTGAAGGTCCAGGCATATATTGGCGATCGGGTCGGCAAAGACATCAATATGATCTCGATCAGCGTTGATCCGGCCGTCGATACGCCCGAGGCGCTCAAGAAGTACGCGACGAATTACAAGGTTAAGCCGGGATGGTATTTTTTGACTGGCAACAAAGCTGATGTGGATCTGGTGCTGCGCAAAGTAGGGGGATTCGTCGAGGACAAAAACGACCACTCCAGCGTGCTCATTGTCGGGAACGTGGAGACAGGCGAGTGGCTGAAGGTGTTCGCGATGGCACGGCCTACGGAGATCGCAGACTCGGTTATGAAGGTCGCTGATTCAAAGCAGCGCTAACCCGGGAGCCGCCTAGCGAATTCTCGCCTGAGTTAGAAGATGGAATCGCCCTCCAAAAAACTTCGGCTTGTTCTAACCGTCGCGGCCTTCGCCGCGATGGCGTGTTTGATATCCGTGCATCGCGTGGCGGCGCAGGCTTTGAAGGAGCTCACTCCACAGGAGAAGCGCGGGAAGCATATCTATCTAAAGGGTGAGAGTGAGGGCGGCGAGATCATAGCCACACTCGGCAGTGGCGACTTGGAATTGCCGGCCGGCTCTTTTCCTTGCTCGAACTGCCACGGATTGAGAGGCGAGGGATCGAAAGAGGGAGGCATCCAGCCGCCGCCGCTCGATTGGGTTTCGCTTTCGTCTCCGCACCAATCTTTGCTCACTCGCAATGACCGCGGTCCTTACACAGAAGTCTCGCTGGCTCGCGCGATCCACGGCGGGCTCGATTCGAGTGGGGGCCGGCTGCACCCCGGGATGCCGCGTTATCGGATGACCGCGGCTCAGATGTGCGACCTGATTGCCTATCTCAAAAAGATCGGCAAGGAGTCGGATGCTGATCCCGGGCTGAGCGAAGATGCGATCAGGATTGGCGCGGCGCTGCCGATGAGCGGGTCGCTCGCAAGAGTCGGGGAGGACATAAAAGCCGCTCTGGCGGCGTGTTTTTCGGACGCCAACTCAAAGGGCGGGATCTATGGCCGCCGGGTCGAGCTTATTGTCGAGGACTCCGGAGGCGACGCCGCCGGAACGGCGCAAGCAACACGCAAGCTGGTCGAGCAAGACAAGGTTTTTGCGCTCCTTGGGAGTTTTGAGCCGCAAGGGAGTGATGAGACCAATGAGTTCCTGAAGCGAAGCGAAGTGCCTTTGATAGGTCCGGTCACGTTGTCGCCGCGTGCGCCGGCCGTGCCGAACCCATATGTGTTTTACCTGCTTCCAAGCTTTGGCGAGCAGGCGCGCTCGCTTGTCGACTTTGTCGGTTCGGAGCAGACGCGACCGAAAGGGCGGCCGGCGTCGCGGCTGGCGGTAGTGTATGCCGAGAGCGACTTTGATCAGGATGCGCTTTCGGGCTTGCGGTCTCAGTCGAAGATCTACTCAATGCAGATAATCGCCGAGCATGGCTACAAGGCTGGAGCTTTTTCAGCGGCCGCGGCACTGGCGTCACTGGCGCCGAAGAAACCGGACTACGTTTTCTTTTTCGGAGGCGCCGCCGACCTGACATCCTTTGCCGAAGAAATGAATCACGCAAAGCTGGAGGCCGGAATTCTCAGCTTGGCGGTGATGGCCGGGCGAGTTACGTTTAGCTTGCCAGCCACAGTGGCGGCGCGCACCTATCTATCGTACCCGCTTTCACCGCCGGAGCGAGGCGACTTCTCTGAGTTCGTCGCGGTGATGCAGAAGGCAGGCGTGAACTTGCGAAGCGCGGCCTTTCAGACGGTGGCTTATGCGGCGGCGAAGGTTTTCATCGAAGCGGCCAAAAACGGCGGCAGGCAAATCAGCCGCGCGGCCCTTGTCAATTCGCTCGAACAACTGCAAGACTTTCAGACCGGAGTCATTGGCCCGCTGACGTTCGGACCCAATCGCAGAGTTGCCGCGGCGGGTTCTTATATCGTCGGAATAGACTTGAGCAAGAAGCAGTACGTGGTGGTAAGTGAAAGAATCGTGCCTCGAGTTCTTGTGCAGTAGGGGCGGCCCGAGGATTCGGCGTTCCGCGGTCTTTGACGCCCCCTCGGCGACTCCGGGCTTCAACTATCAAGCAATTCATATCTGGAGGAATCGATGAAGAGGATGCAAGTGTCACTCATGACAAGCATCATAGCCTTCGCGGTTATTGGGTCGGCTAGCGCGGCTTCGCCTGACGGTCAGCGGAACCCGGGAGGCGTGAAGAAGGGCGCTGGAAAGCAATCCGCTGCGACCCCGCCATCCAAGCCTGCACAGGAAAAGAAAGAGGATTGCGGCTGTGATGCGAAGGCTCCGCCGGACGTGCTCGCCATCGTCAACGGAGTGAACGTCGCGATCAAGGATGTGGACGAGCCGATCAAAGACCGCGTTCAGGAGCTTCAGAATCAGGTGATCGAAGCGCGCAAGCGCCAGCTCGACGTGGAGATCAACACCCGGCTGCTTGAAGCGGAAGCGGCAAGGCTCGGCACTACGGCGGACAAGTTGGTCGAGCGCGAGGTCGCACAAAAGACAAAGCAGCCGACCGAAGCTGATGCGCAAGCGTTCCACGACCAGAACAAGAGCCGGATTCAAGGGGAGTTCAAAGATCTCAAAGACCAGATCATCAGCTACCTCCGCAGCCAGTGGCAGGAACAGGAAGCTAAAAAGTTTGCCGGCCGTCTGCGCGTTCGCGCACAAGTGAAGATGTTGGTTGAAAGCGCGACGCCGCCCGAAACCGAAGCCGGCCGCGCGCGAGTGTTTGCGGCCGTCAACGGCAAACGCATCACGTCGGGCGATCTAGAGGACGCGTTGAAGCCTTTGATCTTTAGCGTCCAGGAACAAGTCTACACGCTGCGCAAGCAGTCGCTTGATGAGAAGATCAACGACTTGCTGCTCGAACAAGAGGCGAAGAAGAAAAACCTTGCGGCCGCAGCTTTGTTCGATGCCGAAGTCATGCCCCGCGTTAAGCCGGTGACCGAAGAAGACGCTCGCAAGCTCTACGATGAAAAGAAGGCCACGGTGCAAGGCAGCTTCGATCAATTGCGGCCGCAGATTATTCAGTACTTGCAGAGCCTCGCACAGGCCAAAGCGGCGGAAGAGTATGCCGGCCAGTTGAGGAACGGGGCTACGGTGCAGGTGTTCCTCAAGCAGCCTGACCCTCCCGTGTTCGACATCGCGATCGATGATCGCCCGTGGAGGGGCGGAGCTAATGCCCCGGTCACCATAGTCGAGTTCACCGATTACGAGTGTCCGAGCTGCGGGGCCACGCAGCCGGTGTTGGAAGAGGTTGCCAAAGAATTCGGCGACAAAGTGAGACTCGTTGTGCGCAACTTTCCGCTCGGCCAGCACACGCATGCGTTCAAGGCAGCGGAGGCCTCGGAGGCTGCGCGAGAACAGGACAAGTACTGGGAATATGCCGCGCTCCTGTTCACGAATCAGAAGGCCCTGGAAGTCGACAGGCTCAAAGAGTACGCGAGCCAGTTAGGGCTCGATCGGAAGAAATTTGATGCCGCGCTGGATTCGGGACGATTCTTCGGTAAGGTGAAAAGAGACCTGGCTGACGGGGATAAGATCGGAGTTGATTCGACTCCAAGCGTGTTCATCAACGGCAAGCGAGCGCGAGAAAGAACAAAGGAAGCCTTGAAAGCGGCCATAGAAGCCGCTCTCAAGGATGGCGTAAAGAAGTAGAGTTCAAAGTTCAGAGTTCAACCTTCAGGGTGCCTGGAGGCTCGCAAGCTAAAGCTTGTACTCTTGAACCCCGTCAGCTTTGTGGGGACGAGGCTTGCAACTGCGCGCGAAAGTCTTGAAGGTCTTTGCCGACTTTGGCGGCGTCCGGCGCGTTCGGCTGAGCCTTCAAGTAGATACTTAGCTCATCGACTGCTTCCTTGAGCTGTCCCCTTCTCCGGTAGGCATACGCGAGAAACTTGTGCGCGTCGATGATCCTGGGATCCATTTCGAGCGCGGCCTGCAAGAAACGCACGCCATTCTCAAGGTCGCCCTTCTTTGTCAGCGTTCCGCCGAGGTGAAAGGTGATCATCGCATTCTCGGGGTTGAAACTCAGCCCGCGCCGAAAACACTCTATGGCGCGGTCGTAGTTCTTGAGACCCGTTTCGAACGTATAGACGGTGCCGAGCGTGTCCCACAACGGCGGGAATTTACTCGCTTGGGTGAGACCCTTCTCGCAAAGCTCAAGCGCGCGGTCGAGCAGGGCTCGATCGGCGGCGCCCGGATTCGCCGCCGCAACATTCTGGTACATTATCACGTTGGTCGATGCCAGGTTGCTGATGACTATCAGATTGTCCGGGGATAGCTTCAAACACTCCTCGAGCTGCTCGGCGGCTTCTCCGTACTTTCCCAGATTGATTAGCTTGTGCCCAAGAATGTAATGCGACATCGACTGTTCGGAAGCGGTCTCGACGCCGTGCGACCAGAGTGTCAGATCGTCTTTCCAGACGGCGTTCTGGGCGATGCTCTTTCCGCCAAGCAGTAACACGAGCAGCCCCGCGAGCGCGGTTTGTGCAACGGGCCGGCTTCCAATCGTCAGCCATTTCTCTATTGGGACTTTCGCAACTGCGATCGCAACAAGCAGCGAGAAGCCGATTGACGGGATGTAAACGTAGCGCTCCTGCACAAGGAAGTCCTCGGCAAATGCGCTCAGGTTCAGAACGGGAAGCAGATTGATCCCAAACCAGAGAATGGCGAATCGCGCGACAATTGAACTGCGTAGCCGCCATAGCCCGAATGCCAAGGCGATCAACGCCACGAAGGGCAGAATGAACTCCACGTCGAGAGGGCTCTTGATAATTGGTG
>JBGQGO010000080.1:0-14216 GCA_041497455.1 Blastocatellia bacterium
AGAATGATCAATCCTTCAGTGTTGAAGTCGAGGCGGCCAACGGGATGAAGCCCCCGGCGGGCGGAAGGCGGCAGCAGGTGAGCGACGAGCGGGCGGTTCTTAGGGTCAGAGGCTGACGACAGATAACCCCGAAGCTTGTTGATGAGGATGTAGCGTTTCTCTTGCGCGCGAAGTGAGGTTATCAGCTTGCCGCGCACCTTGATGTGATCGTGCTCGGGATCGGCTTTCGAGCCAGGCTCGCTGACGCGCTTGCCGTTGACGGTGACCTCACCTCGCACCATCATCTCCTCTGCCGCGCGCCTCGAGGAAATGCCTGCGTTTGCGATTATTTTTTGAAGGCGTTCTAGCATACATGCTCAGCTCGTCATCAGGTCTTCGAAGTCTTCGAGGTTCGGAAGCTCGGACAGATCGTTGAGCCCGAAGTGGATCAAGAAGTCCTTTGACGTCCCGTACAACATCGGCCGCCCGACGACCTGCTTGTGCCCCTTTGCGACGATCAGCCGCCGGTCGAGAAGCGTCTTTATGGCTGAGGTCGAAGTCACGCCTCGAATCTCGAGGATCTCAGGAATCGTGATCGGCTGCTTGTAAGCGATCACCGCAAGCGTCTCAAGCGCGGCCAGCGACAATCGCGCCGACGGTTGCGACTTCAAATAGCGCCGCACATATTCGCTGAACTCCAGCCGCGTCGTGATGCGATACCCACCCGCGATTTGCCGCACCTCGAGTCCGCCGCCCCGCGCGTTGAACTCTTCAGCCAGTTGATCGGCGGCGGTTTGGATGTCGGCGACTGATTCGCCTTCGAGGATCGTGGCAAGCTGCTTCATGCTGATCGGCTCTTCCGAGACGTAGATCAGCGATTCGATGATTGGCTTTAGTTCGTCAACGGTCATAGATGAAAAGAGTGATGCGTGAAACGTGATGCGTGAATCGTGAAACGTGATGCCTGAAACGTGATGCGTGACTAGCAAGCTGAAGCCGAGTTCCGATCACGTTTCACGCATCACGCATCACGTTTCACTCCTCACGCTTCATTATCACGATGTCTCCGAATATCTCGGACTGTGTCAGGCGGATAACCAGTCCCTTCACCAGCTCGAGCACCGCCAGAAAAATCAATACCATCTCGCGGCGCGATCGAGCCCGCTCGAACAACGCGCGCGCGCTGACCTCGGCCGAGTCGTTAAGCATCAACTTGATCTCCGCGATCTTCTCGGCCATCGTCATCTCATCGCGAGCGATCTCGATCTCGCTGATCGCCCGCCGCCGATCCATCACCTCTTTGAATACCTCGAACAACTGAAAGACGGTCGCGGCGACTTCGGGATTGTCCGTATCCTCGTCCATCGACGCGCGTGTGAAAGCGGCCGCCTCCATCATCGCGCGTTGATGAAGCACGTTAGCGGCGCCTTTGAATTTCTGATGTTCGAGCAACTGGTACACGAGCTCGTTGCGCGGATCATCGATCTCTTCTTCGGGCGCGTCCGGATCGCGCGGCAGCAACATCTGTGTCTTGATGTGAATCAGCGTCGCAGCCATCACCAGGAACTCACCCGCTACTCCAATGTCCAGTTCCTCCATCGCCCGCAGGTATTCGAGGTACTGCTCGCTGATCCGCGCGATGGGGATGTCGTAGATCGAGACTTCCTCCTTGCGAATCAGATAGAGCAACAGGTCCAGCGGCCCTTCGAACATCGAGAGCTTGACCTTGTACTGATCGGTGGTCTCGGCAAACTCGGTCTGAGTTTCCGGGGCCGCATTTTCAATCTCCTGGCTCGACGCTTCTTTCATCTTTCAATCCGCAATCCGCAATCTGCAATCCGCAATTCTCTCACTCCCAATCCATCCTGATCGCCCGCCGCACCTCCGACATGGTCTTTTGCGCTTCGAGTCTTGCACGGCGCGAGCCTTCCTTGATCAACGCTACCACCTGCTCAGGCTCATCACGAAGCTGACGGCTTCGCTCGGCGATCGCGCCGTATCGTTCGATGATCGAATCAGCCAACGCGCGTTTGCGATCTACGCAACCGATTCGCGCGGCACGGCAATCGTCATCGAGACGGTCAGCGTCGGATGAGTTAAGGAAGAACCGGTGCATCTGACACACGTCGCAGTCTTCCGGGTGACCCGGATCGGTCCTCTTGATGCGCGTGCGATCGGTGATCATCATCCGGGCCTTCTCGCGCACCACCTCAGCGGAATCCACCAGGTAAATGGCGTTGCCGTAGCTCTTGGACATCTTTCGGCCGTCGGTGCCGGGCAGCACGGGCACTTCGGTGTGAAGCGCCTTTGGCTCAGGGAACACATCGCCGAAGAAATTGTTGAAGCGCCGCACAACCTCGCGAGTCAGTTCGACGTGCGAGGCCTGGTCTTTGCCGACCGGCACGAAGTCGGCTTTGTACATGATGATGTCCGCGGCTTGGAGCACCGGATAGCCGAGGAACGCGTAGTTGCCGATGTCTTTCTCGCTGATATTCTCGCGCTGCTCTTTGTAAGTCGGCACGCGTTCGAGCCACCCGAGCGGCGTGACAGCCGAGAGGATCACGTGAAGCTCCGAGTGCTCGGGTATCATCGACTGAACAAAGATCGTCGAGCGCTCGGGATCGAGCCCCGCCGCCAGCCAGTCGCTAACCATGTCGATGGTGTTCTGCTTGATCGCGCTCGTATCGGCGTAGTCGCTGGTGAGCGCGTGCAGGTCGGCGATGAAGTAGAAGCACTCGTACTCGCCCGAGTCCTGCAGGCGGACCCAGTTCTTGAGCGCGCCCTCGTAGTTGCCGAGATGCAGGTTCCCGGTCGGGCGCATGCCGCTCACGATTCTTTTCTTCTCGCCTTTGCTGTTAGAGGAGGACAATTAGGTAACCCTCGGATCGCGCACAATTCACGCGAGAAGCAATCTCAATACGAAGATGGAGATGGGCTGAAATATAACGTTAAGAACTCCCAGATACAGCAGCCCCATCAGAAGCAAGAACCCATAGGGACGGAGCTGAGCATATGCCTGCGCCATCGAATAGGGGAGCAGCTCCTCAAGAACGTGACTTCCGTCCAGTGGCGGAATGGGTATTAAGTTGAAAACGCCAAGCGCCAGGTTCAAGATGAGCATAACGCCAAAAAACATCGCCAGTGGCTGCATGAATGCTGCCTGGCCGGCTGAGGGCTTGATCACTTCGTAGAAGTTCCGAAGCTCCGGATTGAATGCCAGCACGCCGAAGAGGAGAAGTACCTTCAAAACGATAAAGGCGACCGCCATGAGAATGAAGTTGCTGATCGGCCCCGCAGCCGAGACCGAGATATTCGCTCTTGTCTTATCTCGCCACAAGAGCGGGTTTGTCTGAACCGGCTTCGCCCATCCAAGCAACGGAACCGTCGTGAAAATACTAATCAGCGGAAATAGTATCGTCCCTATCGGGTCGATATGGGCGATGGGGTTGAGCGTGATTCGTCCTTGGAGTCTCCCCGTGTCATCGCCGAACTTCTCAGACGTCCACGCGTGGGCTGCTTCGTGGAATGAAAGAGAGAATAAGAGCACAACAAACCAGATGATTACGAAGCCGATATCAATATCTCTACCCAAGCGCGCACACTCCAGAGGGGGCTAGCCGTCAAATTTGGCACAAGCCCAAACTAACACGCAGTCGCATGGCTGTCAAAGAATGGGGCTGAACCAACGTGAAAGTAAGAAGGCGAAACGAAAAAGTAAGAAGCGCAGATGACAAAAGGAACGGTGACAAAGCAGGTCAGAATGGCCAATAGCCTTCGACTCCCAGGTGTACGCGGAAGATCTCGCGGTTGGTCGCCACGATCATGTTGCCTTGATCGTCGAAGCATAGGCCCACGATTCCTATGCCCGCGACTGCAATCTCGGCTTCGGCGTCGGGAGTGATCTTAACGATGCCGCGATGACCTTGGCGGCTTGCGGCCACGTAGGCATTGCCTTCGCGGTCAAACGCCAGGCCTTGCGGCCGCCCGAGTCCCGAAAAAAATCTTGTCACTTCGCCGTCCGGGCTGATCCTCATCACCGAATCGAAGCTCGAAAGCGTCGGCCCGGTCACATACAGATGACCGTCCGGCCCGAACGCCAGATGGTAAGCGGCCATGCTCGGCTCGAGCGTCGCGAAGCTTGTCCCTTCGCCGATATCGTTCACGCGGTAGATCGTGCCGCTGCGGTCGCCCACGAACATCCGCCCTTCTGAATCGAACGCGATGCCGGTGGCGATGCCGAGATTGCGCGCGAACTCCTCGGCTTCCTTGAACGGCGTCACGCGATAGACCGTTCCGTCGTAGCGGCTCGTGATGAACATCTCCCCGCCCGGGCTGAAGGCGAGACCGGTGGGATTGACCATGTCGGTGAGGAACGGCTCGCTTTCGCCGGCGGGCGTGATCTTGTAAACGGAGACCGGGACCTTTTGGCCGCGCGTCCCTGAAAGAGTAGTGTAGACTGCGCCGTTATCGCGGTCGTATGCGGGATTCGCTACCGGATGCAGGTTCTCCGCCAGCTTCACGCCCACGATGAACGGCATGCCTTCGCTCACCGAGCCGTTTGATTCGAGGGTTATGTAGACTTCGCCGCCGTCGACGAACATGCCGGAAGGCACTGGCGCAATGACTCGAGTCGATGAGGCGCTGATTGGTCTTGTTTCGGCTCCGCTGAACCGTACACGCGCGTCGTCGTAGGTGGAGAAGACGAAATCCTTGCAGGTGATAATCACCTCGCCGCCTTCCACTCCCGCGTTTGGCACGACGCTTTCGATCACGGGCTCGGACATCCTTACGGCTCCTCGATTCGCTCTGATTGTTCAGTCAATGAGCGAGTATATTACGACGCCACGCATGGAATGTCCACGAAGCGGGATTGAGATTGATCGCTCTACGCGTCAAACAAACTCTCGATGTCTTTCAATGACAGTCCGGCGAGGCTGTCAACGACAAGCTCGGCTTCGCAAAGCTTTTCTTTGGGATAGGAGTTCGTTACCGCCAGGCATCGCATAGCCGCCTGATGCGCTGCGCGAACGCCGTGGATAGAGTCTTCGATCACTAGACACTCGTGAGACTCGATGCGATCAGCGGTTGGAAGGTTGAGCAGTTCAAGTGCTTTGATGAATGGATCGGGGTAAGGTTTACTGCGGGCGACGTCTTCAGCGCTGACGATCGCGCGAAAGCAATCACGTAAGCCGCCATGATTCACGACCATCTCGATCTCCGCTCGAAGCGCGCCCGACGCCACCGCCAGCGGATAGCATTCGGCGGCTCGCCAAATGAACTCTGCGGCTCCGGGCAAGAGTTGCAGGCTAGCTTGCATTGCGTGGCTGACATATCCAGCTTTTCGCCCGATCAGCTCGTTCATTTGATCCTGTGTGAGCAAGGCTCCCCGCTCAGCAAAGGCCCTGGTGAAACATCCTCGATCATCAAGCGCAAGGTAGTGCGCGAAGTAGTCAGCCTCGGTGAGCGTGATGCCTTCTTCCGCGAGCACGCGTCCGAACGCCGCCATGTGAATCGGTTCGGTGTCGGCGATCACGCCGTCGCAGTCGAATATGATTGCTCTGAGCATGGGTTGTTGACGGATTCGTTCGTACTAAACAATTGAGGAGTGAAAAGCTCGTGAAGCCCGTCACTCCCCTCTTTGTCTGAATGTTCAGAGTTCAAGCTTTAGCTTGCCGGCACCAACACGCAACCTGAAGGTTGAACTCTGAACGCTAGTTGTTTGGTTGCGCGGTTTTCTTCGCGTCGCTTGCTTTCTTCAATTGCTTGAGCGCGGTGTCGGCTTCCGCGCGCGTCACCTCGCCGTCCTTGTTGAGATCCAACGACTTGAATAAGCGTTCGTTGCCAAATTCTTCAGCGGTGATCTTGCCGTCTTTGTTCTTGTCGTACTTCTCGAACAGGTTGTTGACCTCGACGCCTCCGGTGGCCTGAGCTTGAGCTTCGTTCACAGCGCGGAAAAAGCCGTTCAGCTCTTCGGTCGAAAGCTCGCCGTTGTGGTCCTTGTCGAGGGTGTCGAACAGCGAGACGATCTTGGCAAACTCCTCGCGCGACACTTTGCTGTCAGCGTTTCCGTCAAGGAGCTTGGACAAGCTCTCGCCGGTTCGCGGGCCAGCTACCATCATCCGTTCCCCGCCGCGCCCGCCTCCGGTGAATTGCGCGGTCATGGTCTTCCACTCCTCCTCATCGATGGAGCCGTCGTGGTTTGTGTCCATCCTGTCGAACATCTGAGGCGGAATCTGACTAGGGAGTTCATCCTTACTGATCTTCTTATCTTTGTTTTTATCCAGGTCGGCAAAAGTCGGCATCTGAAACTGCATCATCCGCTGGCCGCCTCCGCCGAATCCGGGTGGTGGAAGCGGAGGTGGATCCTGTGCGGAGGCGACTGTCGCACCGCCGACTATCACCGCAAATGAAAACATTAGTCCAAAAAATTTGTTCATTTACTTCTTGCTCCTTGGGTAATTGCAGTCCTAAAAATTAAACCTGACGCTAAGGTCAATTCGCCTCGCGCCGCTAAAATTGAAGCCCCCAAATCCGCCGCCGCCGCCGCCGCCGCTGCTATTGGATCTCCCAAAGAACGGCGAAGTCAGTGTGCCGTTGAACTGTCCTTCATTCAGGTGATTGAGCACGTTAATGGCGGCGATGGCGAACGTCAGATTGTACTTGTGGCGGCTGGCGCCGAAACCGGGGCCACCCATGACCATCATACCGCCGCCGCCTCCAGTCATCACCATCGCAGGGCCACTGCCGGCTTGCCCGCCGCGAGCCTGACCTCCGGCGTTTGTGCCGCCGCGGCCACCCAGGGCGCCGCCACCTTGAGCACCTTGAGCACCACGACCACCACCGGCATCACCGCGACCTCCCCGTCCTTGATTCTGTGTTTGTGTGTCGCCCGGTTGCCGGCCTTGCGTGGTTTGCTGGCCGCGATTTGCGGCGGACATGCCAGGAAAGTTGTTAGGCGGCGGACCGAAGCCGAAGGTCTTCGATATACCCACATTCATGCCTATCGACCCGGGTCCTTGCCCGAAATTGCGAGGAATGATTTGATCGCCCGGCTGCGGGTTGGGATTGAATGTGCCGAAGCGAGTTACGATGGCCCCAGGATCGCCGGGCTTGGCGAATGCAGGCCGGTCCGTGAACTGATTGTCGCCATTATTATCCCGGCCTGTGATGATATTGAACGGGCCGCCGCTCCTCAAGTTGACGTTGGGTGTAAGGCGCAATTCCCACGGCAGCGTGAAATTCCCAACGATTGTGAACTGGTGCCGTGCATCAGAAGATGCTCGTCCATACTCGGTTGTAAGGTCATACGGATTGGCCGGCATCGTGGTCGCTCGATCCGTGTCGCTGTGCGCTGACGCGAGCGTGTAGAAGCTGAACATCGAGATCTTCTGATTGATGTTTGCGCGCAAGGTGACTCGCAGCTCTTGCCGCCTCGAGAAGCCGGTAGACTCGTATTGAAGGATGGGTCCGTCGTCAGGGAAGGGACGTATCGGCTCCCCGTTTTCAAATCCAATCGGAGCGTTGATGTTTCGCATGCGCAGCAGATGCACGCCGCGGAACACGTTGTACGTAGCCGAAGCAAACATGTTCTTCGGCAACTGGCGTTCATAACTGACGCTTCCCTGTACGGTGTACGGCGCGTTCAAGTCCTCAGCCTTCATCCGCGTAGTGGGCAGAATCTGCGAGGCCAGATCAAAGCTGCTTGGGATATCCCTGAAGAAGTTGGGCTGCTGGATTACGAATTGTTGCTGGTGCCCGCCATCGAACCTGATTACGTCTGATGTGATCCCGGTATCGAGCCGCGTATAGAAGACGCCCCCGCCACCGCGAATGTTGGTCTTCTTGTTGACCGCCCAGACGACGCCGAAGCGCGGCGAGAAGTTTATTTTGTCTTGGAGATGGGTCTGGAAATCGTGTCTGAGCCCGGCCGAGAGCGTTAGCTTCGGCGATACCTTCCAGTCGTCTTGCACAAACCATCCGTACTCCCACTGCGTGAATCCTATAAACGGATCGCCGCGATTGGTCGAGAATTGGGACGGACGCACACCCGGCGCTCCTTGCAGCACCGCCGCGAATTGAGCGAGCGAACTGAAAGTGAATGTGCCGCTGAAGTTCGAGCGATTGAGGTTCTCAAACTGTTCTGCTTCAGCGGTGAAGCCTGTTTTGAACGTGTGGGTCTTGTGCGTATAGGTGAGGATGTTGGCGAAATCCAGGTTCCGGTTTAGATTATCCGTAAAGCTCTGGCCGCCCCCGCCGTTAAACGAATCCAGCACATTGATGGCTATATCGTTTGATACTCCGCGAGAGTGGTTTGATCGCCGGCCCAACTGAATACGCATCTCATTAACGGCATGTTCGCTCGCAATGGTAGTCAACGAGAATCGCAATGTGTCGTCACTGGAATTGGATGCGGTGGCCCGCTCAGGCAGGCTGAAGCCGCCGACGCCCCCTCTTGGCGCGTCGTTCTCCGAATGGCGGTACTGGAATCCTATTGTGTGTTTTTTGGTCAGAAGAACATCCGTGCGCACGGAAAAGTTGAAGCTCCGCCGCGGGGTCAGCACCGTGGTAATGAACGGTTCGGGCTGAAACGTAACCGGGTTGAGTACGATGGCGTTGACTACCTCATTCTCATCAAGCTCATTCCGGGAAAAATCGAAGAAGAATCCTGCGCGACTGCGAACGATCGGGCCGCTGAAGTAGCCGCCGTACCTGCGGGTTTGCAGCGGCGCCCTAAATGAAGCATACGGGTTGCGGGCGTTGAGCGACTCGTCGTTGAAGTTCAAATTGAAGCCGCCGTGATATGTATCCACGCCCGGCTTGGTGATGATCTCGATGCGGCCAAAGCCGGTCTCTGTATGCTCTGCGGAAAACGGATTTGAGTTTATGTTGATTCTGAGAATAGCGTCCTTAGGCGGAATCTGGCCGCGCTCCCGGAAGCCCCCGACAAAAACAGATGCATCGGCGCCGGCCGCGCCCGCCATCTGCTTGAGGGTTTCAAGCAACTCGTCCGGGTCGTCGGGCAGCGCTTCGAGATCTTTCTCGGTCAAGGTAATCGCAGACAGATTCTTATCCGGATCTGTAGAAATCGTCGCGGCGTTGTCTTTCACGTCGACCTGTTCGGCGAGCATGACTTTCAGCTTCACATCGAATGACCCGCTTGGTTTTGAGGTGAGGTCGAGCTGCTCGGTGAATTTGGCGAAGCCTTCGACTTCCACAGTCAGCGTGTATACGCCTGGCTTAACGGTGAAGCGATAACGGCCGTGATCATCGGCTACTGCGGTGTACTTCTTGCCCTGGCCGTCGTCGAGCGTGAGTGGCGCTGCGGTGATGTACGCGTTGGTCTCGTCTATCACCGTGCCGCGCAGCTCTATCAAGCCTTGGGCGTACGCGGCGCCGGGCCCAACGTAACCTAAAAGATTCGCCACTAATAAGAGTGAGGTGAGGGAAATCGCAATTGTTCTCTTCATTTGTCTTGATTCTTCTCTTCTATTCACTTGGCGCAGCTTACGAGTTCCACTGATTTGAGCTCGGGTTGCTGATACTCGAAAAAGGGGCTGGTGTCGATTCGCGCGGTCACTACTTCTTGGACCGCTCTCTCTCCTGTTCGCGCATCTTGTCGTGTTTCTGAACCATCTCTTCGTACTTGGGAAGCTGCTCGGGAGTCAACAACGCGCGAATGCGGTCCCGCGACTCCTGGCGCACCGCGTTGAATCGAGATTCGAATGGCTTGATCGCAGGATCCAATTCCTTTCTCAGCTCTCTATATTTCTCGTTGGTCTCGTCAAGAATCTTCTTGATCTGCTCCTGTTGATCTGATGCAAGACCGACCTCCTCATTCATGCGTTTGATCAGGAATTCGGAGCCGCCACGCGGCCCTCCCTTATTGCTGGAGCTGGTCAGTTGTTGATACAGATTCAGCGACAGCGCTCCGGCCGCGAACCCGATCACGAATACCGAGACCACAATGATACGGGCCTTTGATCGGCTGTTGGTGCTACTTTCCATTTTCCTTCTCCTCGACCGCTACTAACGTCTCGAGCACGTCGTCGCGCGTAGGCTCGGGATAATCGTACATATCAGGGAACACGACCCGCTCTCTCGGGCGAACGGCTGCCTGGCTTGTTACCTGGCTCGTCTCAGGCGGCTGATTCCACAGCAGCGTAGCCCCGACCATCAGAAGCAGCAGAAGTGCCATTGCTGGAACAAGCTGGCGCGCGGTCACCAGCAAAGCAGCCGCCCACGATTCATCTGGCGGGCGCGACGCGGAGAGTGCCGGACCGCGGGCGATCCGCGCGCGCAGCGCTCTGAAAAAATCCTCATCGGGCGTAATCGGCTCTGCCGCCGCCGCTGCGTCGAGAGCCCCCCGCTGTAATACGAACAGCCTATATTCGAGCGCGCATCGCGAGCAGGCCTGAACGTGACGGTTCGTGGCCGCTCGCTCGGTGACGCTCATACTCGTTGATGCGGCGGCGCGCTCGTCCAGTGCGGCAAATTGCTTTCGCGCCTGCCGGCATACGATATTCGGTTCTCTACCCACCTTGTCGGTCATTTCCTTTTGCTCCTCTGCATTCGCTCTCCGCTCAAGACCAATCGCTTCATCGCCGCCCTTAGAACGCGGCGCGCCCGGAAAGCTCGCACTTTTACTTTCGACTGGCCCCACCCGGTCATCTCCGAAACTTCCTTGACCGAGAACCCATCCCTATCGATGAGCACGACAACCAGCCTGTCCTCCGGCTCGAGCTTTGCCAGCAGCCGCTCGGTGATCTCAGCAGCGTCGCGCTGGCGCTCGGAGCTGGCGTGGCGATCGCGCGCGACTTCCAGCATTTGGAGCTCGAACCACTCGTCCTCCTGCTGCGTCTCGTGCGGCAACTGCTGCTCGATACGGCGACGCCCGGCGCGGAGGTGATCGTAGCAGGCGTTCACTGCGATCTTGGCGACCCACGCCTCGAACGAGCGCCCCAGCGTGAACGTGCCGAGCGAGAAGTACGCTTTGGCGAATACTTCTTGCGCGATGTCCTCGATCATGTCGCGGCGGCGAAAGAAGCTGCCGATGATGCTGAAGACTCGCGAGCTGTGACGGCGCACCAGCGTTTCAAAACTGTCGTCGTCACCGGCGCGGCTGCGTCTGATCAACTCGTCTTCGTCGCTCGAGCTGCTCGCGATCACCGGCTCTTCGGAGACAGAAGCTGGGCGCACGCTGCCGCTACGGCTCTCCCGTTCATCGGCCTCGCGATCTAGTTTGACGCGGCCGACTTCGGAAGCTTCGCCGATCAGGGCCTGACGAGCCGTGCTCTGCGCGTTGCGGTTATCGGCCTGCTTCAATCCACGCTCCACTGAGTTGGGGTACCGCCCCGGATGATGCTGCGAACGCCTATCGGTTTCTCTTCGTTCTTTCTCGCGCCCACAGCCGCTGGCGCGATCGAGGTTGATTAGTTTGGGCGAAACCTAACTAACGTAATAACGCTAGCTTTGTTCGCCTTTTTCATCAACCCGCAGCCTGCCGGCCCGCCAGTTTTGTTTGCAAAGAACTATTGATGACCCGCGCGCTAAATCCTGGTCAACAGTGCATAAGACGATGTGGCCGCCGGAACGGTTACTATAAAGTCGAGGGGGAGTCCGTAGTCCGTAGTCCGTAGTCAGTAGTCCGTAGTCCGTAGTCAGTAGTCCGTAGTCAGTTAGTCAGTGTCACTGCAAGCTTCTAAAAACATCACACTACGGACTACGGACTACGGACCACGGACTTTATGAGCTTCGAGGCAGAACGTAGAACATCACGGCGAAGTAGTGGCAGATACTTCCGGCCATAACAAACACGTGCCAGATGGCGTGATTGTAAGGAACTCTTTTCAGCGCGTAGAAGAGGACGCCGACCGTGTAGAACAAGCCGCCCGCAACCAGCCAGACTATACCCGACAGCGGAACCGCCGACATCACCGGCTTGATCGCTATAAGCACCAGCCAACCCATCGCTATGTACACCAGAGTCGAAACGAGCTGGAACCTGTCAACGTGAAACAGCTTCCACAGAATGCCGAAGACCGACAAACCCCACACGAGTGAGAACAGAGTCCATCCCCAGAACCCTCGTAGGTTGACGAGAGTGAAAGGCGTATACGTCCCGGCGATCAGCAAGTAGATCGCAGTGTGATCGAGTATCTTGAGAATGCGCTTCAAGCGCGGCGTGTGGAAGCTGTGGTACAGCGTCGAAGCGGCGTAAAGAAGCACAAGCGTAACGCCGAACGTCGTGCAGCCTGCTATGTGCCACGCGTTTCCGCGCATCACCGAAAGAACCACGAGCGCTATGAGGCCGACGATACTCAAAGCCAGGCCGATGCCGTGAGTGATGCCGTTCGCCAGTTCTTCGATGAGGCTCTCGTCCTCGATCTTGCTCATAATGCCACGTTCCAACGGTCCGATCACTTCAAATATAACCGACGCTTGTAAGAGAAGGAAAGTGCGCCAGATATCGCCGCTGCGGGTCCTCCTGCCTTTAGACTGCTGTCCCAACGACGGGGTTGTGACCGCGGTCACGTCATGCCGTGCTTACTGTCACAGCATTTTGCCTTTTTTCACAATAGAATCTCAACTGACAAAGGCAGCAGGTCCGTCTCGAGGCATGCGCTATGTGAATGTTCGATTGGCGAGAACGGACGGCACGTGCCACGAACCTCGGTGAGTAGGAGTTGCACAATGACTTTGCACGAAGGCGAAAAGTTTCGCTGTGGAGATTGCAACGCGCAGGTTGCTGTGATCAGAAGTTCTGACACCAGGTCTTTAGACTATGAAGCCCCCAGAGTGAGCATTGCCGGCACAGCCGGATACACCGAGAACGGGGCTAACCCTGAGCCTCGGCTGTACTGCTGCGGCAAGGCCATGGTTAGGTACTGCATCAAAGTCGCGTAGCAATGTAGGGGCGGCCCGCCGTGGCCGCCCCTCTTTTGCTCCGCGACGTCCTCTGAGCAATAGGGTGGCTGTGGAGGGCTGCTCGTACGGCGCACCTCCAGTGCGCCGAATTTGGGATGGTGCGTCACAAAAAGCCCTGGCGCGCGTCAAACCGTCACGCTGGGATTTGAGTAGATTTGACTGAACTGAATGAAATTTCACAATTGCGCTCACGCGCAATGGAGGCTAATCTATGACAAGTGTGAAACCACAGGAGAACCTGAATTCTTCCGACATTGCAAGAGAGCAGTTCAACATAGCTGCTGATCTGCTTCAGCTCGATCAGAGCATGCGCGCCGTGCTCAGCGTACCCAAACGCCAGTTGCTCGTGTCCGTTCCCGTTAAGATGGATGATGGAACGATCAAGGTGTTTGAAGGCTTTCGCGTCCAGTACAACGTTGCTCGCGGCCCGGCGAAAGGTGGCATACGCTACCATCCCGACGTGACGCTTGACGAAGTTCGCGCGCTCGCGGCGTGGATGACCTGGAAGTGCGCAACGGTCGGCATCCCTTACGGCGGCGGCAAAGGCGGCATTCGAGTTGACCCGCACAAGCTCTCGCAAGGCGAGCTCGAACGAATGACGCGGCGCTATGCCGTGGAGATCTCTCCCATCATCGGCCCCCACATCGACATACCCGCGCCCGATGTCTACACCAACGAACAGACGATGGCGTGGATCATGGACACGATTTCCATGATGACCGGCGGAACGCAGCTCGGGATCGTCACCGGCAAGCCGATTTCGCTCGGCGGTTCGCTTGGCCGCGCTGAAGCGACCGCGCGAGGCTGCCAGTTCACGATTCGTGAGGCCTGCAAGCTGCTCGGGATCAATCTGCAAGGCGCGAGAGTCGCGGTCCAGGGCTTCGGCAATGCGGGCTCAATCTCCGCGCGGCTGCTGCACGAGGACGGAGCGAGGATCATCGCAGTCAGCGACACCAAGGGCGGAATCTTCAATCCGAATGGATTCGATCCGGTCGCCGTGCTCAAGCACAAAGAGAAGACGGGCTCGGTCGTCGGGTTCAAAGACACCGACCCGATCACTAACGCTGACTTGCTGACCCTCGACTGCGAGATACTCGTGCCGGCGGCGCTCGAGAATCAGATCAATCTCGACAATGCTCACCAGATCAAAGCTCGCATCGTCGCCGAAGCGGCCAACGGACCGGTCACGCCCGGAGCGGATCGCGTGCTGTTTGACAAAGGCATCTTCGACATACCGGACATCCTCGCGAACGCGGGCGGCGTAACGGTGTCCTACTTCGAGTGGGTGCAAGACCAGTACGGGTTCTTCTGGA
>JBGQGO010000081.1:0-14210 GCA_041497455.1 Blastocatellia bacterium
AACATCCTCGGCAACCGTGACGGCGAAGTGCTCGACGATCCCGAATCATTCAAGACGAAAGAAGAGTCGAAGCTATCGGTGCTCGAATACATCCTGCAGCCTGACGTGTACCCGACGCTGTACAAAGACTTCAGCCACATCGTGCGGATCAACTACTATCCGCCGCGCGGCGACAACAAAGAGGGCTGGGATAACATTGATATCTTCGGCTGGCTAGGTTATCCGATGCAGATCAAGATCGACTTTCTGTGCCGCGACTCGATCCTTGCGGCGCCGCTCGTGCTGGACCTCGCGCTGTTCATGGATCTTGCGAAGCGCGCGGGCATGCGCGGCGTCCAGGAGTGGCTCTCGTTTTACTTCAAGAGCCCTATGACCGCGCCGGGATTGTATCCGGAGCACGACCTGTTCATTCAGTTGATGAAGCTCAAGAACACGCTTCGCCACCTGAGAGGCGAAGAGTTGATCACTCATCTGGGGCTCGAGTACTACGATTAGCTATCGCCGGGAACTCACAAGAAGCGGCCGCCGACCGAAGCGCGCTCGGCGGCCATCATCAGTGTTAATAAGCCGTTATGCTTAATAAACTGCTAAGCGGCTTGCCCGGCGGTACTCTTGCGGCGACGTACCGCAACCGTGATGCCTCCCGCAAGTGATCCCGCCACGATCGTGAATGCAACCCAAAAAATCATCTGCGGAAGGACCGCGATCTGTATGAACTTTGACCAAAAGCTCGGAAACTCAACTCCTGGAGGTCCGAGGCTGTAGTGGGTGTCCCAGTTCCCCTTGATCGAGAAGTACATAATGATCAACACCGGAATACGAGCCGCATAGCCATAGGCGATCAGTACCTTGGCGAGAGCCGACCAGGCGAAAAAGGGAAGAGCTGCGCCGCCCACCATCAGGACAAGACCTACAATCTCCTTACCCGGAAACCTGATGTGCGTAGCGTCCGCCGGCGCAACCAGAACTGTGCCTCCGAACACGAGCACCACTCCAATCAATGCATAGCCGATAGTGCGGCCCGCACTCGCCGGAGTTTCACCTGCGGCAGTCAGCTTGAGCGCGAAATAGGCGCCAAACACGAAAGCAAGCCAGGTGATTCCGATGATCGAACCGCCGCCGCCCGCTGACCTGTTGAACAAAGCTGTAGGCCAGTGCTGTAGTTCGCCGATCAGACGCAGCAGCGTGACTGCGAGTGTGATTACGCTCGGAATGAGGATCAGTTGCTTTACGTTCACGTTCGAGTCCGAATGCCCTGCCATACGTTCTCTCCTTTGCTAGGGGCCAGACCTCGTCGCCACCTTACACCGCATTCCGGTGGCGGAGGGCGCCAACATACTACCTTTGCCTGACGGATACAACCTGGCTAGGCTCGCGCTCGCGGCGATTGCGCTTGCGACCCAAGTCTGCGGAACAGTACGACAGCAATCGAGCCCGTTAGAGCACCCGTCAAAACAGTGAAGCCCACCCAAAAAATCAACTGAGGGAAAAATGCCAGCCAGAAAAATCGCGGCCATAACGGCATCTGGAACTGCTCGGGCATTCCGACGTAGTCGTAATGCGTGCCCCAATCACCGCGCATCGCGAAGAACATTATGATGACTACTGGAATGCGCGCAGCGAGGCCATATCCTATCAATGCCTTGAACAGGTCGGTCCAGCCGAATAGCTGAATGACGGCTGGCACGGCCATCGCCAGCCAAATCAGAATCAAGAACGGTCTCAGTTCTTGCGTTAGCTTCGGAAGAACGAACGAACGGATGGCAAGGAACATCATCAATCCGATGAGCGAAAAGCCGACTGCTTTCCCGGCGTGCGTCGGACCTCGTCCCTCCTTTGCGAGCTTCAGGGCTAAGTAGACGCCAATGGGTAGCGCCAGCCAAGTGATCCCGATAACCCAGCTAACGCCGCTCGGCGTCGTGCCGCCCGTTTCGGAACTGAACCAACTACTCGACCAGTGTTGCAGCTCACCTATGAGCCGCAATATCGTCACGGCCAATGATATCAAGGCTGGAATCAAGATGAGGCGTGCGATGCTAACAGGTCCACCAGAGGCAGCGAACGGCATTGATCCTCCCAAATGATCGGTCGAGCCTCATCCGTCACTCGCACCGACTAGCGGTCGGTTCAGTATTTGGTATGGCGCCAGCGAGCCAATGAACCGGGCTATTCGTGTTCTGGTGGTCCGACAGCGTCAGGGCCTTCGACTTCCGTCGGCATACCGTATATCACAACTGAAAGCGGCGAACAATTGCCGTCATACTCAGATGCGGCGTGCTCCGCTCACATGCTTGCGACGGAAAACATGCGAGTGCTAGTATCGAGGCGCAAATCGAATGACTTTTTAGCCCACATGGCCACCGTGGTGGCGAGATGAGCGGAGGTCGGGAGCGAGATGAGAGCAACGCGCAGAGCCAAGATAACAGCGCTGGGCCGCTACGTGCCGCCGAAGGTCGTGACTAACTACGACCTCGCAAAGCGAGTCGATACGAATCACGATTGGGTGGTTTCGCGGACGGGCATCGTCGAGCGCCACTGGGTCGAACCAGGGACGCCTACCTCAGAGCTCGCGGCGCAGGCCGTCGGCGATCTCCTCAAGAATCGCGGAATCGAGGCCGATGAGATCGAGCTGATAATAATCGCCACCGTCACGCCCGACATGTTCTTTCCGGCGACCGCTTGCATTGTGCAGAATAAAGTTCGAGCAACTCGCGCGTGGGGGTTCGACGTTTCCGCTGCCTGCTCCGGCTTTCTTTATGCCCTGACAGTTGGAGCCCAGTTTATCGCGTCGAGCGCGCACGATAAGGTTGTTGTGGTCGGCGCGGACGTGATGTCGTCGATAACAAACCCCGACGACCGCTCAACTTGCGTGTTGTTCGGCGACGCCGCCGGCGCCGTGCTGCTCGAACCGAGCGAGGATGAGGGATTCGGAATTCTCGACTACCTGCACGAGGTGGATGGGTCGGGCGGCGAGTTTCTCTATATGCCCGCTGGCGGCAGCCTGCACCCTGCGTCACACGAGACGGTTGATAAGAAGATGCATTACGTCCATCAAGATGGCCAGCCGGTCTTCAAGTACGCCGTGCGCAAGATGGGCGAGATAACCCGCGGGATACTTCAGCGCAACGGATACCAAAGCACCGACATAGACCTGTTCATCGCGCATCAAGCCAACCTGCGCATCATAAACGCGGCCGCTGAAAAGCTCGGTCTCGATGAGAACAAGGTGGTCAGGAACATAAACAAGTTCGGAAACACCACGGCTGCTACGATCCCGCTCGCAATTGGAGACGCGATCGACGACGGCAGGTTGAAGAAGGGTAAGCTTGTGGTGTTCGCGGCGGTAGGCGCGGGCTATACCGTCGGTTCTGTCCTTTCGCGGTGGGCTTATTGAGAGAGAGAAAGATTCCAGTAGCCACAAAAACAGCGCGGCTCAGAATGTAGTGAGCCGCGCCGCTTGTTTTCCGGTCGAGTGTTCTCGAGCGAGTAACCTCTCACTCAATAAGAATGGGGCGATTGGCCGCTTGCAGAAGCCGGCGAGCCGGCGACTTCCTGGATGATCTTGACGCCAACGCTTGCCCCGATGCGCGTCGCCCCCGCCCTTATCATCTCCTGCGCCTGTTTCAAGTCGCGAACTCCGCCCGACGCCTTCACACCCATCTGGCCGCCGACTGCGCGGCGCATCAAAGCGACGTCGGCAGCCGTAGCTCCTCCGGTGCTGAATCCCGTCGAGGTCTTCACGAAATCGGCGCCCGCTTCTTTCGCAATCAAACACGCACTGACCTTTTCATCGTCACTCAGCAAGGCCGTTTCAATTATCACCTTGCAAATGTATCCAACCTCGTGAGCGACCTCGACAATGCCCCTGATGTCTCGCGACACGAGGTCGTGATCGCCGGACTTCAACGCTCCGACATTGATCACCATATCAAGCTCGCTAGCGCCGTCGAAGATGGCGCGTCTCGCTTCGTAGGATTTGGTGTCCGGCGCGTTCGCACCAAGGGGAAAACCGATCACTGTGCAGACCTTCACGCCGCTTCCCCGGAGAGCGCAGGCTGCTTCGCGCACCCAGATAGGGTTTATGCAGACCGACGCGAATCCGTAGCGCACCCCTTCTTCGCAGACTTTCAATATCTCGTCGCGAGTTGCATCCGGTTTGAGCAAGGTGTGATCGATGTACCGCGCGACCTCGCGGGCCGCTTCGCTTTCCGCCCCCGTGAGGCCGAACCGCACGCCGCCCTCGGCAATCAGAGAGTGCATGCGATCCGGGCATTTCACAAAACATTCGTCGTGGTGCAGGCGGCACTCAGTTGCCGGCGAGGCGCCGAGCCGCGACAGAATAACGTCGGTGATTTGCGAAACCAGATCTTCTATGTTCGGATCATCCAGCATATGACGGCGGCCCACCAATAATCCGTGTACGGTCCCTTGCTCTGCAAGACGACCAATACAAAAACGGTCGCAGTGACTACGTGAAACCCTGAACCTCGTTAGCTTGTGGCCTTCTCGACAGGGCGGCTGCGCGTGCCTTCACTGCTTCCAATAACTCGTAAGGAACTTCCAGGTCGCCGAGCCCGGTCACGATGCTTATATCGGGCTTGTAGCTTCCGTGATAATCGCTCCCTCCGGTGACCAACAATCCGTGCCGCGTCGCAACCTCTGAGTAGCTTGCCCGTTCAGCCGCGCTGTGCCGGCTATAGACAGCTTCGATGCCATCCAACCCCAAGCCCGCAAGTTCACCGACAAGCTGGTCCACTTCTTCGCGAGACGAAAGCTTCAACTGATAAGGATGCGCGAGAACTGCAACTCCACCAGCTTCGTGGATCAGCGCAATCGACTCACGCGGCGAGAGCCGCGCCTTTTCGACGTATGCCTCCGCGTCCTTCTTCAAAAACCGATCGAACGCCTCTTGAATACTTGCGACATAGCCCTTCTCGATCATCAACCTCGCAAAGTGGGGTCTGCCCACGACCTGGTTTCCCGCCACCTCAACGACTTCATCGTAGCTGATGTCAAATCCCAGCGATCGCAGCCGGCTTGCGATCTGTGGATTTCTTCTCTGACGCGCTTTCTGCAACTCGTCGAGTTTGACTGCGAGCGCGGTCGACTCGTCGTTGATGCAATAGCCGAGTATGTGCATCGTTCCGGGAGAATACTCCGCGCTGATCTCAATTCCTGCGACAAACTCGATTCCGAACCGGTCTGCCACTGCTCGCGCTCCAACGATCGCGGACACCGTATCGTGATCAGTGATCGCGACAGCTCGAGCTCGCTTCGCGCTGGCCAACCCGATCAACTCTTCAGGACTCGCGCTGCCGTCAGAGTGCGTCGTGTGAGTATGCAAGTCGATAGTGCCTCCTGACATCGCTCACGATTTTATCTGCCGCTGATGAACTCAGTCAATTGATTCAAAACCGTTCGCGACGACCTCGAAACTCGCAGCTGGAGCCGCTTTCGTGCCAGTGTCACGGAATAGGCTCCCAGAGCCTGTTTCAGGGCACCGGCCACACAACTGGCTCTGGGAGCCTATTACGTCCTCATCGCAATTTCAAAAGTCACGCCGTTTCATTCGTGAAGCGCTCCGCGCGGAAACGGAGCGCGCGCATACGCAGTGTTGGAAGAGCGGTCTTGAAACTGGCTCTGGCAGCCGCTTTCAAGGATCAGACTATCGTTCGGGGTTTTGGCTCGCTTCTTTGCGAAAAAAAACGTTGACAAGAATCTGTTAAGCAAATATATAGAACAATATGTTGTATAACATTTACGTTAGTACACAAGAGCAGCAACGCTACAGCATCTTGTGTACGAGGTAAAAAATTAACGAAAGGAGAAGCACACTATGGCAACTGCAAAGAAAGGCGGCGCTAAGAAGAAAGCCGCTCCGAAAAAGGCGGCTAAGAAGGGCGCGAAGAAGAGATAGTAAATCGCCGCTACGCAAAACGGGGGTTCTCTGTGTGAGAACGCGGGGATGGGCAACCATCCCCTTTTTCTTTCTGCCCCGTTGTTGTCCCTGCACTTTTAGTGAAGTCATCCCGCCGACTGGTGTAAAATCATCAACGCTATGTCTATCGAAAGAGACGAACGCCCCTGGGGCACATACGAAGTGCTCGCGGAAGGCGAGGGCTACAAAGTTAAGCGGATTGAAGTGAACCCAGGTCACCGCCTCAGCTTGCAGATGCATCAGAGCCGCAGCGAGCACTGGGTGATCGTTACCGGCGAAGCGATAGTCACATTAGAGGAACGCGAGATCCGGTTGCGCGCGAACGAGGAAGCGCTCATTCCACCGCAAACCAAACATAGAGTCGCTAATCCTGGAACAAGCCCGTTGGTCTTTATCGAGGTCCAGTGCGGAGATTACCTTGGTGAGGACGACATTACGCGATTCGAGGATGACTACAATAGGACCGGCAAATCTGATAACGGGTGAGGCGCGGCGTTCTTTTCCTCATTAGACCTGCACCTCGATCTTCACCGACGAGCTTCGGTCACGTTTTATTCCCTCGCTGCCGTATAGGTCAGGCTCGCCCTCAGGCCGTGTATGCCATCGCTTATGGACCCACAGCCACTGATCCGGATAGCGCCGGGCGTACTCCTCGATCGCCTTCGTGAACCGAGCCGTGTTGAGCATGACTTCCTCCTTGAAGTCGCCGGTCCGAATCAGCGGTATCTCGGGCTCGAAGCGAAGACGGTGTTTCCTCAACCGCTCGTCCCAAATCAAGAAACCCGGAACAACCGGTGCATCGGCGCGCAGCGCGAACACTGCTAGCCCGGTAGTAGAACAAGCCGCTGTGCCGAAGAAGTCGCAGAACACACCTTGATCCGGCAGCGTGTTCACGTCGATCAACAATCCGACATCCTGGCCGCGCCTCAGAATATCGAGCACAGGCTTAACCGCCCTGTTCTTGTCTATCGTGCGGTTGCCGGAGAGCTCGCGGTAGTGACTGACCATTCGATCCAAGAGCGGATTATCAAGCGGCCGCACCAGGAAGTTCAGCGGGTGGCCATAGACTCCTTGAGCAAACGCGCACAACTCCCATGCCCCAACGTGCCCAGTCAGCATGAGCACGCCTCGCCCACGTTCAGTGGCGCCCTTGTAATTCTCCAGTCCGTCGTACTCGACGAGCTTGGATATGTTTTGCCGTGTAATCTTCGGGAACTGCGAGAACTCGCCCAATAGTCTCCCGAGATTAATGAAGACTCGCCTTACTATGACACGCCTCTCGGCTGGATCAAGCTCGGGCATGGCGAGCGCAAGGTTTCTGTAGCCCACACGCCGTAGTCTTCCGTGCAAGTGGTAAGCGGCGATTGCGATCAGTTTTCCCGCGAAGATCGCGCCGCCCCGCGGCAGAAGTAGTAGCAGCTTTAGGAGCAACCACGCGGGAACAAACTCAAGCAGATTGCGAAGGGCGCTTCTCTTACTGGCAGGCACGCCGTCAAACTAGCACGGCACTCTGGGGGTGTCAATTTGACGGCCCCTAAGCCCCCAGTCGATTCACTAGCACCTTTCTCATCACAAGCTGTCATCGGCGACACAGTCCACCTCATTGCTATCCAAAACAACGTTTACTCTTGTGCCCCATGCCCGCCTGGGTTACTCTCGCCGCAGCCTGCCCCTTTCCTGCTAGTCACTAAGCTAATCAAGATGGAGCGACAGCTATGAGAAGCCTTCTTCATCAACTCACCTATGCGCTCGCGCTCGCTCTGCTGCTGTGGCTCACTGCGGCTGCGGCTCAACAGCCGGCACCCGCAAGGCAGAAGGCGCCAAGACTCACCACCGATGACGTCGTCCGCCCACCCGCGGAGCAGCCATCCGCGGAGTCGAAAGAGGCTGCGGCAAAGCCCGAAGACGCGGCCAAGGCGGATGCCACAGAGCCAAAGACAGGTCAACTCAAAGCAACCGAACTCAAGGTGAGCGATGAAGAGTCTTCATGGCGAGAACGGGTTGTCAAAGCACGCAACCGGGCGAAGGAGCTGGAGCGCGCCGCCGAAGAAGCCGAGCTTCGAATCACCGCGCTTCGAAACCAGTTCGGCACGTCGGGCCAGAGCGCCAGGTACCGAAACGATACCGCCGCTGAACTTGGTCAGGCCGGCCAGCGACTGTCAGAGCTTCGAGCCCAGGCTCGCACCGCCGCCGATGATGCCGCGCAACTGGTGGAGTACGGCAAGCAAAAGGGTTTCACCGAATCCGAAGGCCCCAAGCCGACTGCTGACGAGGGAAAACCGAACGAGGAGTATTATCGCGCACAGTTCGCCCGACTCACCGAGGCACTCGAGGGCGCACAACGACGCGTTCAGCTCTACGACAACCGCGTCCGTGACCTGAATCAGCAGATATCGACAAACAGCGGAGGTAAAGATAAGAACGGCCACAATACGGGCGGCGACAGTTTCTTTGCCCTTCAGCTACAGAAGGACCGCGATGAAGCGCAGCAGAAGTTGGATGAGGCTCGCGCGGCGCAGACGCAAGCTCAAAACGACCTCTATGCTCTCAGAGAGGAAGCCCGGCGAGCCGGCGTGCCGCCCGGCTTGTTCAGATAAGAGAAGCCCTATGTCGATGGCCGAGATACTCCTCGTAGAAGACAAAGACAGCCTGAGACAGATGTTGCGCCTCACGCTTCAGAACGCCGGCCACACGGTCGATGAAGCTCGCGATGGCGCCGAGGCGCGACGCAAGCTCAACGACAGCCGCTATAATCTTGTTCTCACCGATCTGAAAATGCCGCGCGCCGACGGGCTCGAAGTATTGCGGGCCGCCAAGTCAGCGGATGCAGACACCGCAGTGATCATGCTGACCGCGTATGGGACTATCGATGAAGCGGTCCAAGCGATGAAGGAAGGCGCGTACGAGTTCCTGCAAAAACCGGTGGACAGCCGCCATTTGCTCTTGCTCGTGCAGCGCGCCCTTGAAGAAACCAGGCTTCGCGCTGAGAACGTCCTGCTCAAAGATGACTATGCGCGGCGCTATGGATTCCCAAAAATAATCGGCGACTCGACGGCGATGCAGAAAGTCGGCCGCGAGATACAACAGGTCGCGTCCACTCCAACGACGGTTCTTCTGCTAGGCGAGTCCGGAACCGGCAAGGAACTATTCGCGCGAGCAGTGCACCATCTCAGCCAGCGTCGCGACGCGCCCTTCATCGCCATCAATTGCGCCGCGATTCCAGAAACGTTGATCGAGAATGAGCTGTTCGGTCACGAGAAGGGCGCATACACTGGCGCTGACCAGCGGCGAGTCGGTAAGTTCGAACTCGCCGCTAGAGGAACCATCTTCCTGGACGAGATAAGCGAGGTTGCGCCCGCCGTACAGTCGAAGCTTCTGCGCGTGCTTGAAGAGCGCAAGATCAACCGGCTCGGCGGCTCGGCCGACATCGAGGTCGACGCGCGTGTCATCGCGGCGACTAATCGCGACTTGAAGGCGGCCGTCGCAGCCAAGCAGTTTCGGGAAGATCTCTATTTCCGCCTCGCCGTGTTCCCTGTCCGCATACCTGCGCTGCGCGAACGGCGTTCTGACATCGGTCAACTCGCGGCGTTCTTCGCTGCGAAGTACGGCCGCGAGCTGCGCCGCGCGCCGCTCAAGCTGACTGACGAATGCATCCGCGCGCTCGAGGAATACGACTGGCCCGGCAATGTGCGCGAACTCGAGAACTGCATCGAGCGTGCGTGTATTCTGGCTCGCGGCACCGAGATCACGTCCGCCGACCTCAACATCAGCCCGCCAGCAGACTATTCGGTGCGCGAGCAAGCCGCTCTGCTCGACGGCTTTGATCTGCGCGGCTCGCTTTCCGAAGTGAGCGGCCGGGCTCAGCGGCTTGTCGAGCGGCGCAAGATATCCGCGACGCTCAAGGAATGCGACTACAACAAGTCGCGCGCCGCCGAACGTCTGGCCGTCAGTTATAAGACGCTTCTCACGCGCATCAAAGAACTCGAGCTCGAATAATCAACCTCGCTGCATACAACCCACGCAAACGCAGCCGCAACAAAGCCAATCGTTCCGTTGCGCTCTCGCTTTAAGTTCTTGGAATAGTTTTCACGAAGCGGATAGAATGCAACGCCGACATGAACCACGTTGACTCCAAATCGAGCCCGCCGGCTGAAGGCGAGAAGCCGGTCGCTCCCCAAAAACGCTCAAGCGTTGCTCGCTCGGCTGGAATAGTGAGCATGGCGGTGATGGCCAGCCGTGTGCTCGGGCTCGTGCGCGAGATGGTGTTTGCATATCTTTTCGGCGCATCGAAGAGCTTTGCCAATGACGCGTACGTCATTGCGTTCCGGATTCCAAACCTGCTGCGTGATCTGTTTGCCGAGGGCGCATTGTCGAGCGCCTTTGTGACGGTCTTTTCCGATTACCTAGTCACCAAAGATGAGAAGGAAGCGTTTCGCCTCTCGAATCTCGTCGCAACGATCCTGATTGTTGTGCTCGGCATACTCGTCGTTCTCGGCATCATATTCGCGCCGCAGGTGGTCACGGCGATCGCCGGGGGACTCCAGAACGACAGGGAGAAATTCGATCTCACCGTCCGTCTCACTCGAATAATGATGCCATTCATATTGCTCGTGGCATTGGCCGCGCAGGCAATGGGCGTGTTGAACGCTCGGGATCGTTTCGGCATGCCGGCGTTGGCGTCGACCTTCTTCAATGTCGGTTCAATCGTCGGCGGACTTGCGGTCGCTGCGCTGTTGACCGATCCGACGTTCTCCCATCCGATTAACGCGATCGTCGAAAGGCCAATTGAAGGCATTGTGGGCATGGCTTACGGTGTGTTGATCGGCGGTTTGTTGCAGTACGCGGTGCAGTGGCCCAGCTTGCTGAGCGCCGGGTTCCGTTATCGGCCGATGCTGAGCTTCAGCGATCCCGGCGTAAGGCGGATATTCAAGCTGATGGGTCCCGCCGTAATAGGAGCGGCCGCAGTTCAGGTGAATGTTCTGGTCAACACTAACTTCGCGACGAACATTCCAGGGGGGAGCGGTCCGGTATCGTGGCTGAATTATTCATTCCGGCTGATGCAGTTTCCCATCGGTGTGTTTGGCGTCGCGATCGCCACGGCGACGTTGCCTTCGATATCCAGAAGCGCGGCTCTCAAGGACATTAGTGAGTTTCGACGCACTCTCGCCGGCTCGATTCGATTGGCGTTCTTATTGACGATACCGTCGGCCGTGGGGCTGATAGTTCTCGGGCGCCCGATCATCGCGCTGATCTACGAGCACCGTTCCTTCGGGCCTAACGACACTGACCACACCGCCGCGGCGTTGGCCTTTTACGCTATCGGGCTTGCGGGTTACTCAGCGGTGAGAATACTCGCTCCAGCCTTTTATGCGATCAACGATGCACGCACACCGATGATGATAAGCCTGCTTTCGATGGCGACGAACCTTGTGATGAACTGGATGCTGGTCGGAGTGCTTCAGGAACGCGGGCTCGCGCTGTCGACTTCAACCGTAGCGCTTATGAACTTCGCGCTGCTTTACGCGATCATGCGCCGCCGCGTCGAAGGCATCGAAGGCCGGAGGACCGCGGTTGCGGTCGGCAAGATAGTGGCTGCGTCCGCCGTGATGGGCGTTGTGTGCTGGGCGATCAGCAGCGGCATCGGTAAGACTGCCGGGTTTAGCTTCGCGGCAAGAGCAATAAATGTTTTCGTCTCGGTTTCAGCAGGCGCGGGCGTGTTCTACCTCGTCGCATCCGCGCTCGGCATACAGGAATTGAAAGCCGCTACTGACGCAATCGCCGGCCGCTTCGTGCGCCGGATTCGCCGCTGAGTCCCAAAATACTCTATGCACTTTTTTCTTGACTCGGCTTTGACCTCTCATTATTCTTTAATCAAACGTTTGATTAACTGATATGGCGAGACCAAAGGTAGACGACCCGGGAGCGAGAGCGAAGATAGCGGCGGCGGCTGAAGAGCTGTTCGCCGCGCGCGGATTTGACGGCGCCGCGATTCGCGACATCGCCAAGAAAGCAGGGGTAAACGGCGCGATGATCCACTACTACTTCGGCAACAAAGAGGGTCTATATCGCGCTATGCTGGAAGGCGCCGCCTCGAGGGTCCGAGCGCTGCTGATCGAAACAACCGGCGGGTCCGGTTCAACCCGAGAGCGCCTGGCGAGGTTTGTTGATGCGTATTCAGCATACATGCTCAGCCAGCCCAATCTTGCCCGCATCCTTTATAGAGAGATGCTCACTGGCGCCAAGCACATTAAGCACATCGCTCAGCAATACGCGGCGACTAACTACACAATGTTGAGAACCATGATCTCGGACGGCGTCGAGCGCGGCGAGTTGCGAGCGATAGACGCCGAGCTCGCGCCGATCAGCTTGATGGGGATGGTCGTCATCTTTCAGTTTCTTCGGCCGATCATCTCAGTCGCTCTCGGCAAGACCGAATACGACGAGCGGTTCGTTAGCAGAGTCGCCGCTCACACAATCGATCTCTTTCTCTACGGCGCTGTCGCCGGCGAGAAAGGGACGAGGAAGACAGCCGTACGCGCTTCAAAGAAGAGCAGAAGTGGGAATCGCCGGGCACGGGTGCAATCATGAAGACAGGAAGTTTCCGAAGGACGATCTTGTTCGGGGTGCTGTTCCTGATCGTTCTGGGGACGGCGGCCGCTTGGAAGTACCTCAGCGGGCGCGCGGCCACGGACAAACGGGTGCTGTCGGGCACTATCGAGGCTGACGAGATTCACATCGGTTCGAAGGTCGGTGGCAGAATCGCAGCGGTGCTTGTCAAAGAGGGTCAGGAGGTCAAGCAGGGCGAGCCGATCATAAGGTTTGAGCGCTATGACCTGGACGCTAAGCACGCCGATGCGATTGCGGCAGTCGCGCAGGCCGAAGCGAATCTGCAGAAGAACTTGAGATGGTCCAGACCGGAGGAGATGGCTGCGGCCAAGGCTCAGGCGGAGGCCGCCTGGATGAACTATGAGATGGCTCGCAACGGTCCTCGCAAGCAGGAAATCGACGTCGCGCGCGCAGAACTCGGAGCTGCCGAAGCAGACTATGAGGTGGCGAAGGTAACGGCCGCAAGAATCGCCAAACTTGTCAGCGACGGAGTGCAGTCACGGCAGGAGTACGACAACGCGAAATCTGCTTTCGATCGCTCGGCCGCGCAGCGCGAGGCGGCGCGTCAGAAGCTCGACCTGCTCCTTGCCGGCACGAGACAGGAGGAGATAGATCGCGCCGACCGGCTGTTCAAACAAGCAGCCGCCAATCGCGCGCTGGTGGAGCGCGGCGCTCGCAAGGAAGACATTGACGCGGCTAAAGCTCAGGTGGAACGTGCTCGCGCGGCGCTGCAGCAGATCGAAACGCAACTCGCGGAGCTTGAGGTGAAAGCTCCTGCCGATGCCATTGTCGAAGTGCTTCAATTGAGACCTGGCGATTTGATTAGTCCGGGTTCTCCTGTTGCTACGCTTGTTGAAGTGGATCGTCTGTGGGTGCGGGTGTACGTCCCTGAGCCCGAATTGGGCTACGCAAGGGCAGCTTTAGGTAAGGACGTGCCGGTCACCGTGGACACGTTTCAAGGCGAGGTCTTTCAGGGCCGCATCGAGGAGATAGCGAGCCGCGGCGAGTTCACTCCTCGCAACGTTCAGACGCGCGATGAGCGATCGCATCAAGTGTTCGGCTTGCGCGTGAGGCTCGACAACAGCGCGCGTAAGCTTTCCGCTGGTATGGCGGCGGACGTGACAATACCGAAATGAGGAGTGAGGCGTGATGCGTGATGCGTGACTCGACGCGCGTTCCAGGCGACGCACCTTCCGATCACGCATCACGCATCACGCATCACGTTTCACGTTTCACGCATCAATCAAGTATGTCAGAGGCAATAGAAATCAACGGGCTAACGAAGCGGTTCGGCGACGTGACTGCCGTCGACGGGGTCAGTCTTTCCGTCCGGAGCGGAGAGATATTCGGCTTTCTTGGCCCCAACGGCTCAGGCAAGTCGACGCTGATCAGGATGCTGTGCGGTTTGATCGCACCGACCGCCGGCAACGCTCGAGTTGCGGGCTTCGACATACTCAGCGAGACCGACGATATTCGTCAGACCATCGGTTACATGTCGCAGCAGTTCAGTCTCTACCAGGATTTGACCGTTTGGGAGAACGTGAATTTCTACGCGCACGTGTACGGGCTGAAGGGCGAGAAGCTGCGGCAGCGGCGCGACGACGTGATCGAGCTGACTCACATCGGCCCTTTCCGCGATCGCCGAGCGGGCAAGCTTTCGGGCGGA
>JBGQGO010000082.1:0-14138 GCA_041497455.1 Blastocatellia bacterium
CCCCCAACTGCCGTTGGGGGAATTCTCGGAACGTGGTGACTGGCAGGGACAGAGCTGATGACCGAGCTACAGGCAACATCTGAAATCGTCGGGCGCGCGAACAACGACGGCGCAACCTTGTTTCGCGAGTGGTTCGAAGGCCTGACTGCGATTGCCGAGCGCGGCGGACAAGCTGCTTACGTCTTCGTGATGGGGAGCATGGTCGAACTGCTCCGCGTATTCGATCTGCCGGTCGTCTTTCCCGAGATCAACTCGCTCCAGACGGCCGTCCGCCGAGTTGCGCACGAGTACCTGAACCAGGCTGAAGACTACGGTTATTCGCCCGACATCTGCGGCTACGTGAAAGCCGACGTCGCCGTGCAGCTTCGCGGAGGCGAGCACCCGATGGGTCGCATTCCGAAGCCCGCGATTGCCGTGCTCACCAACGCGTGCAACACCTACATCAAGTGGGCCGAGATATGGGAACGCATGTATCACGTGCCTGTCTTCACGCTCGACATTCCGGGGACCCGCGCGGCTGGAACGCAGACCTGGCCCGGCGATCGTGACTTCGAAAACGACCGGGCCTACGTAGCCGCCCAGATCAAGGAACTGATCAGCCTATGCGAGCAGGTGACCGGGAAGAAGTTCGACATCGACAAGCTGCGCGAGGCGATGGCTCATGCAAATACGATGAGCCGAGGGTGGAAGCGCGTGCTCGAGTTGAACAAGAATCGTCCTTCGCTTTTCAACGCAGTCACCGACGGCACGATCTACCTCGGAGTCTCAAACGCCTTCCGCGGGGCTCAGGAAGGCGCGAGGTATTTCGATGATCTGGTCGAGGAGATGGAGTACAAAGCGGCTCACGGGATCGGCACGCTGACCGATGAGAAGTACCGGCTGATATTTGTAGGCGTGCCCTGCTATCCGATCTTCCGGCGCTTCAACGAATTGTTCACCGAATGGGGCGGCACGTTTGTGAACTCGACTTATTTGTGGTTCGCGGCCGGAGGCGCCAACACCGGATTCGAGTACGACCTCAAGCGGCCGCTCGAGAGTCTTGCCGAAGGAGTACTCATCAACGTGCGCGATGCGATGGACAGCATGTTCTATCAGGACCAGGCGCTTATCCAGATGATCGATCCGTTTCACATCGACGGTGTCGTGTATCACCCGATCAAAAGCTGCCGAACAGTTTCGACAGGGTTAGCGGACAATCGCCGCGCGCTGATGGCCTCGCGTGACATCGCGAGCTTGTTTATCGAGTCGGACATGATGGATCGACGGGTGGTGTCCGAAGCGCAGCTTAAGAATCGCGCGGATGCTTTTTTCGAAGGACTGGCGTCACGCCGGCTGGCGGCCGCAAGGTAGTTATTTGTGATTTGTTATTTGCGATTTGATATTTGTTATTGGTGGTTGGTTACCGGTGCATGACAAATAGCAAATATCAAATCGCAAATAAAAAATATCAAATGGCCTGACCAAGGACACAGAATGGCATACGCAGCAGGCGTGGACGTAGGCTCCACTCAGACCAAAGCAGTCATCATCGACGAGTCGCGGCAGATCGTCGGCCGCGCGCTGATCGATACCGGCGCGAACGTAGTGGCCGCTGCGGAGAAAGCGTTTGCCGAAGCGCTCGAGGACGCCAGCATTCAGGAGCCCGAAGTCGAGTACGTGATCGGCACTGGCTACGGCCGGTATCGCGTGACCTTCGGCAACGCGCAGATCACGGAGATCAGTTGCCACGGCCGAGGCGCAGTGCAGATGTTCCCCCGCACTCGAACCGTCGTCGATATGGGCGGACAAGACACCAAGGCGATCCGCGTGAATCCTACCGGCGAGATCGTGGACTTCTGCATGAACGACAAATGCGCCGCCGGCACAGGACGCTTTCTGGGAGCCGCTTCTGCGGCGTTGGATATTCCGCTCTCGGAATTGGGCGGGGTCGCGTTGAAGGCCGAGCGGCCGGTCCGCATCAGCACCACCTGCACGGTCTTCGCCGAGTCCGAAGTCCTGTCCTGGCTGGGCAAAGGCAAAAAGATCGAAGACATCCTGGCAGGCGTGCATCAGTCGATCGCCGCGCGCTCGATCGGGTTGCTGCGCCGGGTTGGGATCGACGAGGAAGTGACTTTCACGGGGGGCGTCGCGCGGAACATCGGGATGATCGACGCGCTCAATCGCGGTCTTGGGTTGAAGGTCAACGTGAGCGAAGACTCGATCTTTATGGGAGCGCTGGGCGCCGCGCTGTTCGCGCTGGATCATATTATGACAAGCCGCGCCCCGGCGCTGTCGGAGGCGCTCGTATGATATTCACTGCCGGCATCGATGTCGGGTCTACGTACACCAAGGCGCTGATCTTGAGCGATGAGTTGGAGATCGTGGGCCGGGCAATCAACAACACCGGTTTCAAGCTGGCGGACCTGGCCCGGCGAACCTTCGAGCAAGCTTTGAACGAAGCGGGCCTCGAATCGAACAAGGTGTCTTACATCATCGCCACCGGCTTCGGCCGGCACATGGTCGGGTTCAGCGATACAGCGGTAACCGATCTAACGGCCAGCGCTCGCGGCGCCAACTTCCTGTTCCCAAACACGAGGACGATTCTCGACGTAGGCGGCCAGACGATGAAGGCCAGCCGGTTGGACGCCGCCGCCAAAGTGAAATCCTTTCGCCTGAACGACAAGTGTGCGGCGGGAACCGGGGCGTTTCTCGAGAAGACCGCGCGATACATGGGATTCACGACCGAAGAGATTGGGCCGCTGGTGGCGACTTCAAAAGAGGCGGTACCGATCTCGGGCGTGTGTGCGGTGTTTGCCGAGTCGGAAGTGATCAATCAGCTTTCGCTTGGCGCGGCGCCGGCCGACATCATGCACGGCGCGGTTTCGTCGCTGGTCGATCGCTCGGTGCAGTTGATGAAGCGCGTGCAGATGGAGCCGGCGTTCACGCTGATCGGGGGCATCTTGCGATTCGAGACGATGGCTCGACTGGTCCGCGAGCACCTGAAATCTGAGGTCAATGTTCCAAGCGGTGACATGGTTCAGTTCACGACGGCGCTGGGCGCCGCGATTCTCGGACAACAGCGATTGAAAAAGCTGCGCGAGAGCGGCGCCATAGTTTAGCGCATGCCCCTTCAAGATAGAGTGAGTATTTGAATGGACGAACCGGCGGCGGTCATTTGTCAGAGGTAACAGGAATGCCAATCGATGAACATTGTGTTCCAAGGAGAATTCTGGAGAAGCTTCCGATCACCGCGCTTGAGGGCGACGGTTGGGAGCGGCGGTTCATTACTGACGTGGACCGTGCTGACGAAGCGGTTGAGTTGTATTCGCAGCTTGGCTTTGAAGTTCACGTAGAACCGGTTCTTGCCAGTGAACTCGGCGGCGACTGCAACGAATGTGCGCTCGTAGCAACGTGCCATTTCAAGACGATCTATACTCGCACAAACCGGCGTGGCCCCAGCCGAACAGGAGCAAGCCAACATGAGCACACCTATAGAGATCCTGAGGCGTGAACACCGCGTCATCGAGGGAGCCTTGCGAACGCTGGACGGAATCTGCGTCAAGCTTCAGCGCGGAATCGAGGTTCCACCGGAGACGCTTTCGCAGTTGATCGATTTCATTCGTACGTATGCAGACGGCTTCCATCACGGAAAAGAGGAAGCACATCTGTTCCCGGCGCTCGTGGAGAACGGAGTCTCGCGCGATGGCGGCGTCATCGGAATGATGCTCGAGGAACACGAGGCCGGCCGCGCTTTCATCGCCGAGTTGACCGAGGCTGCCCAGGGTTATAAGGCCGGCGATCCTCGAACGGTGCGCCGCTTCGTTCTGGGAGCGTGGCGCTACATGGAACTCCTGACTATGCACATTCACAAAGAGGAGAATGTGCTGTTCGTGATTGCAGACGAAGTGCTCGATGACGAGGCGCTTGCATCGCTCTCGGAAGCATTTGAGATGGACGATTTGAAGTTGGGCGCCGGGCTTCACAAGAAGTACGAGCGCATAGCGGCTGAGCTTGAGAGAGCCTGGGCCGCTTGAGGATACAAGTGCATGGAGTTCAGGCTTTAGCCTGGTCTTTTGATCGACGGAATCCATAAAGCAAAAACCAGGCTAAAGCCTGAACTCCATGCACTGTCCCGTTATGCCTGCTCGTATTCACGCGCCGGAACGTTCGGATCACGCGCGGACCAACGCGAAGGCTAGAAAAACCCCACACCAGAAAAAAACCCAAACCAGTTGAGAAGATGCGGTTCGGAGGCTAATATCCTCGCAACGCTTGGGAGATAGAAAGGAGACCTCATCATGAAGGTCCTGCTCGTCTATCCGGAATTTCCGGATACCTATTGGAGTTTCCGCCACGCATTATCATTCGAAGGCAAGCGATCTGCCTTCCCTCCGCTTGGACTGCTCACGGTTTCAGCGATGCTTCCCGAGTCATGGGAGCGGCGGCTCGTGGACATGAACGTGCGCGCGCTGAAGCCCGGAGACATCCAATGGGCCGATGTGGTCTTCGCCAGCGCGATGCTCGTTCAAAAAGTTTCGCTGAAGCACGTGGTCGCGTTGTGCAACGCGGCAGGCAAGCGGGTGATTGTGGGCGGACCCTACGTCACCACGACTCTGGAAGAGCTGGCCGGCGCCGATCACGTCGTCCTTGGCGAGGCGGAGGAGACGCTGCCGCAGCTCGTTCGCGACCTCGAGCGCGGCGAAGCCTTGCCAGTCTATCACGCGCCCGAAAGGCCGCAGCTCGCGCTCACACCCATCCCGGATTTCAAGCTCGCCGATATGAAGCGCTACAGCGCGATGTCGGTGCAGTACTCGCGCGGATGCCCGTTCAACTGCGAGTTCTGTGACATCATCGAGATCTACGGACGAGTGCCGCGCACGAAGAGCAACGAGCAGATGCTTGAGGAGCTTGATGTGCTGAAACAGTCGGGCTGGCGCGGGACGGTGTTCATCGTCGACGACAATTTCATCGGCAACAAGAAGAACGTCAAGCTGATGCTTCCCCGTCTGGCCGAGTGGCAGGAGCGCAACGGCCGTCCATTCACCTTCATCACCGAAGCCAGCGTCAACCTCGCCGAAGACGACAAGCTGCTGGACTTGATGCGGCAAGCCGGGTTCAACCGCGCATTCTTGGGTATCGAGACGCCGGTCGAGGCGAGCCTGAAAGAAGCGCAGAAGGGACAAAACATGCGCCGCGACCTGCTCGAGTCGGTGAAGAAGATTCAAAGCTACGGTATTGAAGTGATGGCCGGGTTCATCGTCGGCTTCGACAACGATCCGGAAGATATTTTCGAGCGGATGACCCATTTCATTCGCGAGAGCGCGATTCCGCTCGCGATGGTCGGGCTGTTGACGGCGCTGCCTCACACGCAACTCTGGAGGAGGCTGAGCGGGGAAGGGCGGCTGCTTGGCGAAAGCGGCGGAAACAACACGCACTCGGATCTGAACTTCATCCCGCGCATGGATTCGACGCGGCTCGTCGAAGGTTACAAGTCGATTCTGCGGTCGATCTACGACACGCGCGAATACTACGATCGCGCGCTCGAGTGCTTGAAGCGGGTGTCGCAGCCGGGACCGAAATCGCAGCGAGCCAACAGCATCATTCGTGATGCGTCGGCGCTGGCGCGCATCACGCTCAGGCTCGGCGTGCGTGACCGGGACCGAATGGAGTTCTGGCGTTTCATGACTCAAACGCTTGCCCATCATCGCGGTGCGTTTGCCGATTCGATGAGGCTGGCGGCGATGGGCTACCACTTTCGCAAGCTGACCGAGGCGTATTGCGAATAGCACCCAATCTCGCCAATGCAGTTGCGGGATCACCAACGCAGTTGGCGGACAACCACGTAGTGGTTGCATGTTTATAGCCACCGGGGCCGCGCGAATGCTCACTCCTTTAGGAGTGAAATGTGTTCCTCCCAACCGGGCACATCGAACTCCTGACGGAGTTCGAACGGTCTCCCTTCTCGCCTCTATGAACATTGAACTCCTAGCGGAGTGCCGACCACCACGTAGTGGTTGTGTCCAAACTCGAGATTGTTCATACACAACCTCATGCGCATCGATATGACCACTGATTGGTTCCATTCGCGAGCTGCCTCAAGAAGGAAAACAAACGGCGCGGTTTGGGTGTTCGCTGGCTTGCTCCTTCTATTGATCGTCCCCACTGTGTCGCCAGGCCAGTCTTCCGCCAAGCCCTGCGAGCGGGAGCAGAGTCCGCCAATGTTCTCGGTGGCGGGTACTAGCGAGGAGTTGGCCAGAGCCTTTCTTGTTGCGCTACAGAAGGCCGTAGCCTCTGATGACCGCCGCAAGGTGGCGTCAATGATCCGATATCCGATAGTCATCTGGGCTCGGAACCGAAGCGTGCTCTTCAAGACACGCGCTTCCCTGGTCGCCTCTTACGAACTGATCTTCACAGCCGGTCTCAAGAAAACCATCACGGAAGCGCGAACCGAGTGCCTCTTCACGAACTGGAAGGGGGTCATGATCCACGATGGCGAGATCTGGATGGGCGCCCGCAGCAAGGGGGATCTTCAGATCATCACGATCAATCGCCCCGTCGGTGAAGAACGACAGGTCAAGCCTTCGACGCCCGCACTTAAGGTGCATCCGAAATGTTTGATCCAAGCGTTCGTAGTTCGGCCTTCAGGCGGAAGTTCGTAGCGCTCGCCCGAGAGACTAACATACCAACTTCCGCCTGAAGGCCGAACTACGAACTCTTTTCATCGGAGGAACGACGCATGAAGCGAATTCTTTCATCTGCGATAGTGGCGCTGATGCTGGCGGTTGGAGTGCACGCGCAGGCGGCCCCGGATGCGGCCCCACTGACCAAGCTGCTCAGAGACTTCCTGGACGGGGCCTCGCGCAACGACGCGGCGATGCACGACCGATTCTGGGCCGAGGACCTGATCTACACCGGCTCGTCCGGGCGGCGAATCGGCAAGGCCGACATCATGCGCGACACGCGTTCGGCGCCAGCCCCCAAGCCCGGAGATCCGGCGACTGCTTACTCTGCCGAAGAGATTCGTATTCAGCAGTACGGCAGTACCGCGATCGTCGCCTTCCGCCTGGTCGGCACGACCAAGAGGGGAGAGAAGACCGAGACATCGAACTACTTGAACACCGGCACATTTCTCAAACGCAACGGTAAGTGGCAAGTGGTAAGCTGGCAGGCGACCCGGATGCCTCGCTCAGAAGAAGAAGCCAAGAAGGAAGTAGCCGCAACCGAGGCCGCTTTTCATCAGGCCTTACTCGCTGCTGATATCAAGAAACTGGAATCGTTGATGGATGAAAGCTTCATCTGGACGCACGACGGCGGACAGCAAGTGACGCGAAGACAGTTGCTCGATCAGCTCGGATCAGGGCGGTTGAAGTACTCGAAGCTGGAGACCAACAATGTGACCGTGTCCGTGTATGGCGATACGGCGGTTGTGCGCGGAGCATCGCCGCGTCAACGCTCGTCGATCCCGGGCGAGGGCTCTGGCGATGCGAGCCCGTTCACTGCTTTTTACACGCTGACGTTTATCAACAAAGATGGCGGTTGGAAGGCAGTGGCGATGCATTCGAGCCGGTCTTAGATTCTCAAAATAGTGGTACACGTCATGTTTCTGATGAGGTCAATTCGCCGAATCAAGCGAGGTAACGAATGGCGCTGAGCGCCTTTGACGACAAGTCGAGACCGCCGCGCGATGATGAGTTGGCTGCGACGCTTGGGCGTGCGTTTGTCTCTTGGAACGAGCTGAGAAGAATCATCGCTTCGAGGTTTGCTCCTCTATCGGAAGAGTGGGGGTTCGGTACGGGATGGGGACTGCGGCTGAAGCGGCCGGCGCGAACTGTTCTCTACATGACGCCTTGCAACGGCTACTTCCTGGCCTCATTCGCCCTCGGTGAGAAAGCCGTGAAGGCCGCGCACGAAAGCGATTTGCCTGCTTCGATTTTAGAGATCATCGACAGCGCAAAGAAGTACGCTGAGGGCCGAGGCGTTAGACTCGAGGTTCGATCCGCTAAGGACGTTCGTAACGTGGAGAAGCTCGCCGTCATCAAGATGAAGAACTGACCCGCACCTCGAAGCTAATCGCGTTCGACTCTCCGTGCTAGACTCCTCGGGAATTCAATCTGTAGCCGCTTGCCTTTTCCGCTCAAGCGTATACCACCGCGCCTAGAAGGCGCGTAACAGGAGGCAAAGAAATGAACCGAAGAAAATTCATCAAGACCACCGGAGCGACTGCGCTTGTGACAGCGGGGACAGCAGCCGGCGCGCTTGCCGGCAATTCGGCTCAGGCTAAGGGCAAGAAGTCGAAGAAGAAAGTATCAACCGATCGCGCGCCTAAGCCGGTAGGCCCTTACAGTCAGGCGATTGTCGCCGGGAATACGATCTACGTTGCTGGACAAGGGCCTTTCGATCCGAAGACCGGAAAAATAGCCGCGACTTTCGATGAGCAAGCGGTTCAGGTCTTCGAGAACATCAAAGCCATCGTCGAAGCCGGGGGAGCAACGCTCGGCGACGTCGCCAAGGTGAACGTCTATCTTGCGGACCTCGCCAACTTTGCAAAGATGAACGAGGTGTATAAGCGCTATTTCGTTGAAGACTATCCTGCGCGCGCGACTGTTGGAACACAGTTGCTCCTCGGAATGGGAATCGAAGTCGAGTGCATCGCAGTGAAGGGGTGAAGGGCGCGTGAACGCAAAGACGCCAGTTGCGACGAGCTATCCGCAGATTTCGCAGATATCACAAACGAATTGTGGTCGGGCGCTCCTTGTCGTGGTTCTTCATCTGCGCTATCTGCGTAATCTGCGGACGTGACCATTCATAAGCGTTTCAAAGAGCTATCCGCAGATTTCGCAGATTTCGCAGATATCACGAACGAATTGTGGATTGCTCTAATCACGGCTTCTTTGCGGCTTGGCGCCTTTGCGTGAGATCAGCCTCGGAGTGTTATGATTAAGACGGTGCGAGTTGGCGACATCGTGGGGTTCAGGACCTTCACCAGCGTGATTCGGTACGGCGAGGTTGTAGATGTCCTGGCGCGCGGCGAAGGCGGAAGGCCGAATCGCAGAGATGAAATCAGCGTGCGGCTCAAGCCTGACGGTCAGGTGGTGATGGTTCAACGCTGGCGGCTTGCAGAGCGCTACGATCGAAGGAAGATTTGATGTTCAGCGGAACGACAGATGCGCACGGAAGCGTACAACAGAGCGTGAATAACTCTCGCTCTGTTGCTTGGGGTCCACGCCTCTGTTTGAGGATTGGAAAATATTTCAGCGCCGCCGTTCTAGTACTCGTGTTGCTCGCGGCTTCGGGTGATGCGCTCGCTCAAGCCAAGAAGAAGAAGGCCCCTAGCAAATCCGAACCGACGCTCGCCGATCGAGTAGCAAAGGCGAAGGCCGAGGTTGCCGCAGCGGCTAACGACTACAAAGCGAGTCTCGAAAAGCTGCTGGCGCTCCAAGAGAACGATGTGAAGACGGCTTCGGAAACAGTTGAAAGACGAAAGGAATTGCTTGATCAAGCCATCATCTCGAAGAAGGAGCTTGAAGAGAGCGAGCGAGCTCTGTCAGCGGCGCAAGATAAGGTCGCCAACACGAAGCGGCAGATGGCCGAATCGGACACTCTGATCGCCGAAGCCACAGCCGAGGCAGAGTTGGCCAAACTGGGACCCGGGGCTTATCAAGCTACGGGCGCAATGATCCGCTACAACGGGCCAACGCGCTGGGTGTTGACGGACGCTGCGAAGGTCCAAGGCTTCTTCGCGTTGAAATTCAATCACGCGCTACCCATCAGTGCGTTCGGACAAACGGCGGTTCACGACCACATGGGCTTCGACCACCACAACGCGATAGACGTAGCCGTGAGCCCCGAGAGCGCGGAAGGCCAGACGTTGATGGCTTACTTGCGCAGCGCGGGCATTCCATTCATCGCGTTTCGGTACGCGGTGGCGGGTTCGGCTACGGGAGCGCACATCCACATCGGGTATCCGTCCCACCGAATCAGCAAATAGGTCTGTTCAGTATTAGCCTGACTCTGAGCGATACTTAGCCGAGGCCGGGACCACCGTGCAGCCATCAAACGCGTAGCTCAACTCGTCGCCCAACCGCTCGAGCAAGTTGATCGGGTCAGGTTGATCAGGAATGAAAAGCTCAATGCGAACCTTCTTGGATAGCGTCAAGCTATGCGCGAGTCGGGTTGAATGAGTTGTAGATGCGAGTTTATTTTCCAGAGGCCGCACCTTTCACAATGACATATATCAGAATCGGCATTCCGATACCCAATGCTATCTTGCCAAAGTCCACCTCCCCATGTTGTGTATAGTTGTAAATCGCACGGCTGAGTGATAAAACGCCAGCGATGACAGCAAGAGCGATAGCAATCTTGCCAACTGTACCTATGCTTCGATTAGACACGACGTCTTCCTCCTAAATCAAAGATTAGCGTTTGATCCCCCAAGACCTGGCTAGCTAGGATTTACCTCAGACTCACAGGAGTGAATAGGATATTTATCTTATCCGGAAGTATAAGCCCTGACTCTGAGCGATACTTACCCGAAGCCGGGACCACGGTGCAGCCGCCAAACGCGCGTAGCTCAACTCGTCGCCCAACCGCTCAAGCAGGTTGAAGTAGATCGGGTCGGGGAGATCAGGAATGAAAAGCTCAATGCGAACCTTCTCGGATAGCGGCAATGAGTTTCTCCTTCCGCTTTGGGAACGCCTTGACGCGCTTCAAGGTTTCTTCGCGAGTGACCTTTTCCCTCTTAGGCCGCTCGATCGTTGCTTGTTTCCTCAAGGGTTTCATTGGAACCTCCGAACCGATTATGTTCGAGTGAACCTTTCGCAGCAAGTGTTCTTGCGGCTACTAATCTACTTCTGGGGCTTGGCGTAGACTGCCCCACCCTGGAAATCAATCCCCACGAAAGGCTCTTGCCCGATTATCCAGGCGTCATGTCCAGGGGGGATTATCCCAACGTCTCCAGGCCCGAACTCGACTTCGGCGCCGTCATCCATTCGGACACCCATAAGCCCTGAGACGATGTGCATCAAGTGCGCGACCTCGCAGCTACTGGTTCCCGCAACGGGCTTGACGCATTCGGACCACCGCCAGCCCGGTTCGAACCGCGCGCGCATCGCCGTCACCTCTCCGAGCTTGACGACGTCGATCTTGCCTTTGTCGACCGTCCGCGTTTCCTCGGGGGTGTCGAAGCTCTTGCGTTCCATCTTTGCCATCACTGTTCTCCTCCTTCGTTGTTTGTCGATGCCGTGCGAGTCTACCATACGCCTCGCGAGCGGCCTAACGCCCGCCATCAGTTCAGCCGCCGCGCACACAACCTGATTAGCGGCAGTCTCGCGCATTCAAGCAACTGATCCACTGTTAGGTCATTTTCCGTCGTCACTGATATCTCGCCTGATCCAAATATCTGATCCGTTGGCGCTCAACGGCTCAAAGAGATTGCTGGAAGAAATCAACCTTGTGAGAAAATCACCGCCATCGGAAAACAGATACGCCCCGGCAGGCATAAATCGCGCGAACAACCTTAGAGTTTTGCAAATGGCATGTCCGGTAAAATAGATGAACACGTTGCGGCAAAAGATAACATGTGATTTAGACAGATCAGCAACTTCATCCTCGATCATCAGGTTCGCCACTTTCCATTGGATCATCTTGTGCAGTACGGGAACGACTCGCCATCCGTCCTGTTCTCGCACGAAGTATTTGTCTCGCAAGCTGACATCCAGAGACCAAATTCTCTGCTCGCTGTACAGGCCCTGTATCGCCCCTTCGATCGCGGCATAGCTTGCGTCGCTGGCATGAATCTCAATAGCAGCGCGCTCAAACCAGCCCGCCTCCTTGAGCGCCATCGCGATCGAGAGCGGTTCTTCGCCTGTCGAACAACTGGCGCTCCAAATTCGCAACGGCTCTGTGGGTGATATTGAATGCAATCGGGGCAGCGCTACATCAACCAGAGTGCGCACCGCATCGGTATGCCGCCAGAAACCGGATTTTGATTTCGCAAGCGCCGCCATCACGTAGCGCCATTCGTCTTCTGCCGCCGCGCCGCTGTTCATCAGGAGATGGTAATACTCCAAGAAGGATTTGCAATGGCTCTGGTTCATTCGGCCTGCGAGCCTGTTGATTATCAAGCTGACGCCATCGTGGTCGTCAAAAGAGAGTCCCAAACGCTCTTGAATCAGGTCGCGTAACAAGTATACCGAGCCAGCCAGGCGATCGATATCAATTAGATTGTCCATTGGGATAACTTCAATCGGAGTGCGTAACTTCATAGGCGGCCACGAGGATTGCCTCCTCGTTTTTGAGAGCGCGACTAACGGCATCTCGCAGCTCGGCCGCGTACCGCCCGATGATTTCTTGATCCTCTTCCCAGTCAAAAGCGGTGTCAGTGAATAGGATATTTATCTTGTCCGGAAGTATAAGGCCTGACTCTGAGCGATACTTACCCGAGGCCGCGACCACAGTGCAGCCGCCAAACGCGTAGCTCAACTCGTCGCCCAACCGCTCAAGCAGGTTGAAGTAGATCGGGTCAGGGAGATCAGGAATGAAAAGCTCAATGCGAACCTTCTCGGATAGCGGCAATGAGTTTCTCCTTCCGCTTTGAGAATGCCTTGACGCGCTTCAAGGTTTCGTCGCGAGTGACCTTTTCCTTCTTGGGTCGTTCGATCGTTGCTTGTTTCCTCAAAGGTTTCATTGGAACCTCCGCACCGATTATGTTCGAGTGAAGCTTTCGTAGCAAGTGCTTCTCAGGCTAATAGAACAGCGCTTCTTCTTGCACTTGCACGCCGCAACCGCTCCCTGTAACCTGTGACCGTTCGTTGTCAGAATCAAGACGTTCTCCACGTCGTTTCAGCGGCGAACTCGAGGCGAACTCCTAGAGCAATCATCATGACTGTTGGAACAGAGTGGTTAGTCGACGCGGAAGGTTGTTCGGCGGATCTACTTCGCGATATCGAAACCGTTCGAAGCCTGTCCGAAGAGGTAATCGCTGATCTCGGCTTGCGCGTGGTCGGCGAGCCGATGTGGCATCAGTTCCCGCAGCCGGGCGGCGTGACCGGGTTATACTTGCTCACTGAATCCCACCTTGCTTGCCATACGTTTCCTGAGACCGGACTAGCGACGTTCAATCTCTATTGTTGCCGTCCGCGCCCGCCCTTTGCCTGGGATGAGCGCCTGCGCGCGTTGCTTAACGCGAGTCGAGTGACCGTGCGAACGGCTGCTCGAGGCTCTCAAGCGGCTGCCGATCACGATCCACTCGAAGCAAGCGGCGGCGCTTCATTCGAGGCGAAGTTTTCAGAACCAACTTCAGCGCGCGAGGTGACAGGCCTGTGAGTGTTGAAGTCTCCTGTCCGGCGTGCGGCGCCGCGATCGCTTTCAAGACCGGCTCGTCGATCGTCGTCGTGTGCGAGTTCTGCCACTCGGTAGTCGCGCGCGGCGATCGCAAGCTCGAAGACCTCGGCAAGGTCGCCGCTCTGGTTGAAACCGGCTCACCTCTCGATCTTGAGTTGCACGGAGTCTATCAAGGCGTTCCGTTCGAGCTGACCGGCCGCGCGCAACTCGGTCATCAGGCCGGCGGAATGTGGGACGAGTGGTACGCCGCGTTTCAAGACGGCCGCTGGGGTTGGCTCGCCGAGGCGCAAGGCCGATTCTATCTCACCTTCGAGCAAGCACTGCCTGAGCAAAGCTTGATCCCGCCTTTCGAAGCTCTTCAACTGGGCGCGCCTGTCGCCGCCTTGCCAACGTCAGTACCATTGACCGTTGCGGAATTGGGTGTAGCTACTCAGCTTGGCGCGAGAGGCGAGATACCTTATCGATTGGAGCCCGGCGAGGAATACGAATACGCCGATCTTTCAGGACCGAGCGGGATCTTCGCCACGCTCGATTACAGCGAGACTCCGCCAAAGGTATTCGTCGGACGCGAAGTCACGCTTGCTGACATCGGGCTAGCGACGGCCGCCACGCCTGAACGAGAAGCGCGTCGTGTTGCAGGGGCGCAGCTCAACTGCACGCAATGCGGAGGGCCGCTTGAGCTGCGCGCGCCCGATCAGAGTCTTCGAGTGACCTGCCCGAACTGCGGCGCGCTGCTCGATGTGAGTCACGGGCGGCTCGAGTTCATGCAGGCGCTTCAGCCGCCGAAGACTCCGCCGATCATTCCCATCGGCTCGACC
>JBGQGO010000083.1:0-14128 GCA_041497455.1 Blastocatellia bacterium
CCACAAGTTTCCGCCGATACGGCTCTGGGTGTGCTCGTATTGGAACTGCCGCGGCAGGCCCGTGCCCCATCGAATGCCGCTGTATGCGCTGGTCATGTTGGCTACCGGCGCTCCCGCTGAAGCAGCTTTGAAACGCGTCGTCTGCGTAATCATATAAGCGATCTGGTATCCGCCCCAACTGTGGCCCTGGATGCCGATCGCCTTCTCGTCGACGAAGCCTTTGTCGACCACCGATTGAATCGCGGGCAGCACGCAGTTAAGCGCGCTCTGTCCGGGATGCCCGATCGTGTAGACGATGTCAGGCTCAAGCACGAGATAGCCGTTGCTCGCGTAGAACGATGGATTGATGCTGTGGCCGGGACGCGGATCGACGAAGCGATGTACGTTCTCCGACAGGGTCTCGTAGATGTACACGATCATCGGATACTTCTTGTTCGGGTCGAAGTTCGGAGGCTTGATCAGCATCGCTGAGAGCGGAACGCCGTCGATATTCTTGAATCTAACCAGCTCAGAATTGCCCCACAGCAACTGGGCCTTTTGCGGATTCGCGTCGCTGACTTTCTTGAGATCTTTGAAAGCCGGCGAGGCGACCAGCAGATCCGGGAACTCATTGAATGTTGACGCGGTGAGCAGGTACACGTCGGCGTCTTTAGCTTTCGAGGGCGGGTTGAAGCTCTTCGCCGCCTTGATCAACTTCTCAGGCATTCCGCCGTCGATCTTGTCTCGATAGAATCCCGAGTCTCGCGTCCATTCATTCTCGGCCCGCAGCAGCAGCGGCTTGGAAGGATCAATGCCCTTCTCCTGCGGATCGAGCCTCGAGTAGCGAAACTGTATCTTCTCTTTTCGGCCGACGCCGTCGGTAAGGTTCTTCGCGCTCGAACCGTCGGGCGTCACTTGCCAGATGTCGTATTGATCGTAGAGCAGCACGTACTTGTCATCCGAGGTCCAGCCGGCGCTGCCGTAAGACGGCGGAACGCTGGGCGAGTCGTGGTCCTCACGCCAGAAGTTCACGCCGAGGTTTCGCGTCAGGTTGACGATCTTGCAGTCGGGAATCGAAAGCGTGTTCCAATCCTTGCCGTCGTAGAACAATGCGTATCGTCCACCGGGCGACCAGGTGAATCCCCTGGCATGCTTCTTCAGGACGGCCTTGCGGCTGCCGTCGCTGGTGTTGATGAGCGAAACATCCGCCGAGTTAGCTTCGTCGTCGTAGCCCACCAGAATGCGGTAGGGTCGATCATCGGAGCCCAGAGCCCATCGCCCGTCGCTCGAAGGATTGACTCCTTGCATCGTTTCATCGCCCAACTGCGCGTACTTGTTTTCGGCGATGTGAAACACCGCGCGATAAGAACGGTTTCTGTCCTGCTCGGCCCGGACCTTCTGCATCGGCTGGATGTAATCGTCTTTCCAGTGCCACAAATCAACCGAGACCTTGTCATCGGATGACGCCGCATCTTCGCCTTCATCTTTTTCCGGTTCCGCGGGCGGAGCTACGCCAAAGAAAACCTTGCCGCCGTCCTGCGAGAAGTTGACCGCGCCTCTTTCGCTGATGACGTAACCAGGCTTGAAGTTCTCAGAGGCCGTCGAGACTAGCTCGGTCGCCGTGGCAGCCTTGCGGTCCCAGCGGTAGAGCTTGAGGCGAGGCTGCGTTGCCGCCGCATCATCCCGATCGCTCAGCAGAACGATCTGAGTTTGCTTTTCATCCCACGTGAGCTTCGTGTACTTGCCTTTGCCTGTGAGCAACGGAAGAGGTGCGTCGGCCGTCGAGGTCGTGATCGCGAAAGCTCCGTTAGTCTCTTCTTTCTTCGACGAGACCGCAAACACCAGGCTCTTCGCATCCTTGCTTATCGTATACTCGAGCACATCGGAAAACGTGCGCTCGGTCTTGTCGGCCATGTTGCGAAGTACAAGATCAGTCCCGTACTCCTTCTTCTTAGGATCTCGACGCCCTCTGGTCGGAACAGCGGCGGCCGCGTCGGGCCGGCGGTCTTCGGGTTTCCTTTCTTCGACCTTAGCTTCGAGCGAATAAGCTATGAACCCAGACCCCTCTTCAGGAACCTGAAAGCTCTTGACCCGATCAATGCGAGCCGCCTCGCCGGTCGCGAGATCCATGATGCCCATCCCGTTCTTGGGCATCTCTTCCGGGCGCTTCTTGTCCTTCTTTGCTTTTTCGGTCTCGGCTTTAGTGGGGAGAATCTGGAACACAACGAAGCGACTGTCGGCAGTGAAGAACGGCCTGCCCGCGAAGGGACCTTGACCAAATCCAGCGCCGGGACCAGGTTCCGCCTCTGGCGGCCGCTGCGGAGGATTCACCGGCGCAGCGCCACGCGGCGCCCGCTGCTCGGCCCCGCTTGCAAGATTGCGCACGACTACTTCACCGTCGCCGTCCTGAGGAACCAGCGCATAAGCGACGAACTTTCCATCGCGCGAGAGCGACTGGCCTTGAATCGCGCGCCAGCTATCGTAGTCGTTATGCGTCAACGGACGCTTGGCTGCGGCTTGCTGCGCAAAGCCTGAGGACGAAACCAAGAGGGCCAGCAAGCAAAGGGCGGTCAGCTTCTTCCAGACCCCGATGCGGGTTGCGCGGCGCCACGGGATTCTGTTCATGAGATTCGCTCCTTGAGTCTGATCAAGTGAGAGTCAGCGTGCGGGCTTACATTCCACTGGTCTGGGAGACAATAATGCAGTTTGAATCCGGCGTCCAGCCCCGCGCCCGCTCGCCAAAAAAGGCTCCCCTTGACAATCTACAGGAAGGAGCCCTATCTAAGGAGGAAACCATGCCAAACATCAATTCAACAGTGAAAAACAAGTTCGTCAATTACTCATCGGTCGTGGTGCTGGCAGCGGCGTTGCTCGCAGGCGCCGCGATGTTCTTGTCACCAGGCAACGCTGCGTCCGCTGGAAAGGATTCAAACTCGCTCCTTGTTTCCACCGCGTGGCTTGGCGAGCACCTCAACGACCGAGGGCTCGTGATCATTAGCGTGGGTCCGCGTGCAAGCTACGACGCCGGTCACATCCCCGGCGCGCGGTTCGTCGAGATGTCGGCCATCTCGACTACTGCGCCTGGATCTACACTCGAAATGCCTCCGGTGGAGAAGCTCAAATTGGCGTTCGAAGACCTGGGCGTGTCAAACAACTCGCGCATCGTCATTTGCTTTCTGACTAACTATGTCAGTCCATCGACTCGGGTCTTCTTCACGCTGGACTATCTCGGATTAGGCGGTCAGACGTCGCTGCTCGATGGCGGCTTCGAAGCGTGGCGCGCCGAAGGACGAGCAGTGACAACCGAAGCGCCGCAGATTGCGCGCGGAACTATCACGCCTCATCCTCGTCCGGAGCTGATCGTCGACGCGGCGTGGGTGTCGGCGAATTTGAACAAGCCGAAGATCGCGATAGTCGATGCGAGAACGCCGGAGTTTTACACAGGCGCAAGCGCCGGCCGCATGCCTCGCGCTGGTCACATCCCGGGTGCGGTGAATGTTCCTTTCAGCAACCTTGCTGACTCGGCGAACAAACTGAAGGACTCGCCGGCACTCCGAAAGATGCTGGCCGATGCGGGTATCAAGCAGGGAGACCAGATCGTGAGCTACTGCCACATCGGACAGCAAGCGACTGTGGTCTACTTCGTCGCGAAGTATCTGGGCTACGACGCGCGATTGTACGACGGGTCGTTTGAAGATTGGAGCAACAGAAGCGACTTGCCAGTTGTGGGTCCGCCAACTAAGTAATTCTCGATCTCTGTGTTGGGGGCTCTATCGTTACGAGCAGTGTTTGCCGCTCGCCGGGGGCCCGGGAGGCGTTCGATTCTGGTAGTAGCGGAGCTGATCGGTGTTCTGATGTCAGAGCCAGAAAGGATACACAAGAGTTACTGCAAGCAGTCAGGCTACCGTCGGCTAAAGGTCGGCTCTTTCAGAACAGGCCGCATATGGAATGGAAGCGACGACCGACGCGTGGGCAGTCTCATCTTGGATCTCCCAGGAGCCTGAGTCATCAGCCAGGATTTCGATTGTGCCGGCGCAGGGCTTGGTTTCTGAAAGGCCAGACCTTCCGAGATTTGTTCGTTCTGTGGTTGATAGCATGCAGGTCTTGGTAACTTCCGTGCAGAGAAACTTGCGCAGGTATTTTTTCGAGTCCGCCTGGATATCCCGAAGTAGCTTGAAAAGTTCTGGATAGACGTGGCTATACTGATTCGTACTACCTACAGATAACACAGCGATCTCGGCATCAATCGCCTTTAGCAGGGATTCCAGGTCCGGGCTATTCTTCGGCCAAGCACCGTGATGGGGGATCTTTACGAGTTGCGCCTTGAGGTCAGCTTCTCTGCACACCTTTAGGAGTCGGGTGATTCCCTGTCCCTCCAGGTCCGACAACAGAATGGCCTTGAAACCACCGAATTCAACCCTGATGACCACCGACACTTCATTTAGCGATCCGGGATGTGCTGCCAGATGCATGTCGCGGAATACGACGTCTGGGTGCAAGATATAGAAGCGGAGATCGCCATATGAGTGTGGTGTAGTTAAGTTGCCTTGTGCGTATTCAAAGTGAACTGAACCGTCGCTCTCCCATAGGTCGATACGATCTAATGCGTGGCGAAGCAAAAGCTTTTTCTGTTCGGACTTCCCTTGATTTTGAAGGTCCTTGCAAGCTCTGGGGATCGCTTCATTGGGTAAGTAAACCAGTTTGATTCTTCCGCTCTTCATCCAGTCTTCCAGGAACAAAGCGAGATCATTTAGCGTCGGCGCATGGTCACAATGGTCGTGGGTCAAGTAGATAGAATCAAGGTCAGATACTCCTTGTTCGATTAGCCACTTGCAGGCAACCCTGTGTTTCGGAACATCAATGACCACGGCGCGTCGCTCGGCTGTAAGAACCACAATGCTGTCCGCATTGCCAACCGCAAGGAAAACGAAACGACACTTCACCTGTTTAGCCCACCTTTTTCGATAGCCTCTTCTCAAGCTCCTCGATTGACAAGTACGGACGTGGAGTATGCCTGAAAGCTCTCAACCCCCACGGACGCTTCGCTAGTTGCTCAAAGGTATCTATATCCTCGCTTAGATTGGCCTCAAAGACTGTGCCATCTAGGGCCCACCCTGGCAGTTCGGCAGGCAATGGCAATCGCCCTTCGCGCTCGTCGTCTAGCATTCCGTCTAGGTACAGCTTTAGTTCTTGATCGTCGTTGAGCACCTCGACGACCTTTCCCATAACTGTACTGGTTCTCTTCCGGCTCTCGTGCCTCCATTCTACGATCTCCGGCGGTTCCCCTGTGGTAGTGGCTAGAACGAACTTGGGCGCACCATAGGCGCTTGCAACAAGGGAATCGAGTCTGATTCGAAGGTCATTCGGGTTCGGCGATTGTTCGCGTGCTTCCTCACGCGACACAATAGCGTTGGTGATATTTATTATCTCACTGTCTATCTGTGCAGGCAGCTTGAACTGCTGCAAGCGCTCTATGTTGAGCTTCCTTGAACTTCGTTGTCCAAGTAACATCGCATGTGAAATCGCAGAGGTGAAAATCCCAAGTAGCCATAACAGCTGATCTGGGTAGCTCAGAGATAGCCAAGACTCAAGAAACCGGGTGGGTATCCGAGCCTTGCGCTTTGCGTCGGACAATTCTCGTGGCACTATGCAAAAGATATCACTGCTTGGGCAAAAGCCAGTTTTATCTAAATGCGGTGCGAGGAACTCCACGGATGCCCGATTTATGCTGCGTCCGATCAACAGTTTCGGCCTATCGAAATACTCAGACCACTTAGAGCAGTCTCTTCTGAGAAACCTTTTCTCATACCGTATGAACCTTTGTTCGGCGGGCACTCTCTCTGGATTTGCCAGTAAGCTATGAGGTTCTCTCCAGCTAAGCACCCAGTAGCGCTTATGCTGGACGCCTGGAGGTGGCGGTGATTGTATGGGTGGATATTCCTTAAGAAGTTCTACTCCCCTAAAAACGTGGCAGAGTTCGCCCAAAGCCACGGTTGGCAGTGTTGGGGTCACAGGTTCCGCTACAGTTGAACTCCAGTCTTCCCCTTCCGGTGACAACGATGCAAGCCATGATCTACCTAAGAATCCTCTTTCGCGCGCATCTCTAACAGCAGAACCAGATATGACAGCACGCGCCTTGATAGTTCTTCTACTGGGTTTACCGACGATCCCAAGGATCACAGTTACGGCTTGATGTGCAGAGTAACCTACAACGCTTTCCGGAAATTGCCACACCTCAAGGATCTGGCAATCCCGCGCCAGTTTTCTACGTGCGGCTACCGTTGCCGCGTTTGACCCTATCAGGAAAGTCTGGGGGAGTATCACCGCAAACTGGCTGCCTTCGTCTAACCAAGTGAGTATGAGATCAACGAATTTAACAGCCATCTGAACGTTCTTGCTTATCGCAAACGGCGGATTGGCAATGACTACGCGCGGCTTCGCTACAAAATTCTGACTACTGAGCCTCCAAAAGTCCTTCGAAGTGAAGCTGGCCGGAAACGGGAATGGGTCGCTCCCATTCATGGCCTCTTGAAGGCAGTAGCGCATTTTGCTGACGAGTCTTGCAAGTGAGAGCTTGTCGTTACCTCGGATCTGTTGCTCCAGGTATCCTGCGCGGTCTTGTCCACGAGGGGTGTCGGGCATAGCCGCGAGGCGCCGGGTGGCGGCAAGCAAAAGGCTTCCCGACCCTGCCGCAGGGTCGAATATCCTGCGCTCCTCAGGACGTAACCTTTCAAGCGGCAGCATGTCTACCATTCGTTCGGCCAGGGGAACAGGCGTGAAATGCTGCTGGAGCTCCAGCAATGGGAGGTTGAACCCAAAATCTTCGCCCAATATTTCACGCAAGACCTGCTCAAATATGAACAGCGATTGTTCGTAGAACCGACCTACATCTCGATGGTTCACGAGGGAAAAACTCACCCCAGCGCCGAGGTGCTTAGCGAATTCCTGCATCGATCGATCGCTGAGTTCCCCGACCTTCTCGTTGTAGACCTTTTCGAAGAAGCCGTCTGTCGAGCGCCACGCCTCATGTATCAGGCGCGCCGGATTACTCGTTGGGATTCCAGAGTCTCCCAAGCGTCCCTTATCCTCCAGTATCCTAGCCGCCAAGTAAGCGATTGCAACCATGAGCACGGCCTCGCTCTTGGCGCGCACGGTGGCCAAATCGCTGTCGGCTTTGACCTCCGCCTTTAATCCCTCGGTAATAGCGGCCTTTAGAGCACTACTGAGTTCGGCTCGCCGCTCAAACAAAAGGGTGAAGCTTTGGTCAGTGATGGTTTCCTCTAGATCAGCGAACGACAGTTGCCCAGCCCGTAGTTGAGCGAGGGCGCGAGGTGTAAAAAGACTATCGCGAAGAGAATCTAGCTCTGTAGATAGAGAGTCGCGCGGTACCTCTTTGGCCTTTCCATCTTGCAATGGAAAAATGTAGTAGCGATCTGCGTGGGCGAAGATTCCCAATGGAATAGAGAACTCCCTCAGTAATTCTCCCCACGCTAATACCTCGCTCCACGTAGATGCCAAGTTACAAACAACTGCGATATTTGTCCACTGCGGCGGTAGACGGTCTCGTGTCCACACAGCCTCAACGTGCGTATTTTGGTTCAGCGACCGGAAGGTCGCCTCACTCGGGACTGGGAGCCGTGTTGGCGGATAAGGCTCATATCCACCGAAGGCCTTTTTGGCGATGGCGATTAAATGTTTCAGAGGCTCTGGCATTTTTCTGACCCAGTTGCTCAATGGAGCAGGGAAAAAATACCCGCCTCGCTAGCGGGGTCGTGTGAGAAGCTGAGTAATTTAACCACGAACTTAGCCGACAGCAAAACCGCTTGTGCGCTGTCGACCGCAGCTTCAACAAAATTGAGAGCACTGCTGGTACCTAAGCAGGCTTACTTTGAGCGAGTGCAAACTTAGTTTCCGAAAAGCTCAACTGTGACATTTAAGCCCTGCGAGGTTAGAACCTCGTGCATCGGCCTCCTTACACATGCTGAATCCCTCCGCGATTCGGTCGAGCCCTGAACCCTTCGAAGAACCCAAGAAGTTTTACTCGCTACACACTCAGCGTCAGCCAATCGGGTGCGTACTAGATAGCCCATACTCCTTCACCTTAACGGCTTGCCCCATTCAGTTTCTCTTCTCAACACCGGCTTCAGCATCTTGCCGCCGGGGTTGCGAGGCATAGGCTCCGATCGCATCGCTACATACTGAGGGACTTTGAAATCCGCAAGGTGCTTTCGAGCGAACGCAATCAGATCATCCAGATCCAAGTTCTGGCCGGGGCGTATGACGATCACCGCGCCAACCTTCTCGCCCATCATTGAATCGGGCACGCCCATCACCGCCACTTCGAACACCGCCGGGTGAGCCGCAAGCGCGTTCTCGACCTCGACACAGTAGACGTTCTCGCCGCCGCGACAAATCATGTCCTTCTTGCGGTCGACGATCTGCACGAAGCCGTCTTCATCCAATCGAGCCATGTCGCCTGTGTGCAGCCAGCCGTCAACAAACGCCTCGGCCGTCGCTTCCGGTTTGTTCCAGTAGCCCTTCACAACGTTGGGTCCGCGCACCAGCAACTCGCCTGCTCCCGTAGCGCGGTCGGGCTCGAAGAGGTCGAGGTCAACAACCGGCGCGGCAAATCCTACAGACTCGGGGCGTGAGTGCGCGTACTCGTGAGGAAGGAAAGTCGCAACCGAGCAGGTCTCGGTCAGGCCGAAGCCGTTCCCAATGCGAGCGTTCGGAAACGACTCCATGATGCGCGCTACGAGCTCCGGGGCGATCGGCGCTCCGCCGTAAGTCAGCCAGCGGATGTTCGCCACGTCCAACTCCTGGAAGGCCGGTTGATTGATCGCAAGCCAGTAGACAGCAGGAACAGAGGTGAGCAGGTTGATGCGCTCATCTCGAATCGCGCGGAGAAACGCTTGCACCTCGAACGCCGGCATTATCACCAGCGCGTCGCCGTTCTCGCAGGTCGGCAACAACTGGCTGTTGCAACCGGTGACGTGGAACAGCGGGACGGATACCAGATTGCGCACGCTGCCGTCGTCAGGAGTTTTCACTACACGGCGGCACGTCTCGGTGTTCGACAAGAAGTTCCCGTGAGTGGTCATCGCGCCCTTCGGAAATCCGGTCGTTCCGCTAGTGTAGAAGATCGCCGAGACATCGTCTTTGGTCAGACCATCGACGACGAAAGGGCCGCCGTCCGGTAACGGCTCCCCAGGCAAAAACGAAAAGCGGGAACCCGAATCCGTAACGACGTATTCGACTTCTGATTCGCTGAAGCGCGTGTTGACGGGAACGGCGACCGCGCCGGCCATCTGGGTTCCGAAAAACGCGAGGCACCAATCGAGCCCGTTCCCCAATCGAATAGCGACTCGGTCGCCTCGATTGACGCCCGCCCCTTTCAAGCCTCCCGCTACCCGCGCCGAGCGATCCCAAAGCTGAAGGTAGGTGACTCGCTCACCGTCCAGCTCGACGACGGCTTCATGATCCGGAGACTTGTCGACCGTCGCTCGCAGCATCTCGACCAGCGAGTCGGGTCGATCCGCGTAATGAGCGATGCCCTGGGAATCGCGTGTAATGCCTGAATAATCGAAGGGACGAATCATCAGTAGGAACCTTGCCTCTCAAAGATCTTTCGCGGGTTATCGACGAGCATAGTTCTGATCTGCTCGTCGGTGACGCCGCGCTGCTTCAACGCAGGTATCACGTCGTTGTGAATATGGAGGTAGTGCCAGTTTGGAAGCATCACCGGCAAGGCTGCTTCCGGCAGCGCGTCCATGAAACACGACGCGTCTTGCGACAACACCATTTTGCCTGCGTAGCCGAGCTCGCACATCTTCGCGACGGTGTTCACGCGGTCCTCGAAGGGAAGCAGCACGTCGATGCCGAAGCGATCCATGCCGATGTACGAGCCGTTAGAAATCAACTTTTCCAGATACTGGATGTCAGTGGTGTCGCCCGAATGACCGACGATCACACGCGAGAGGTCAACACCTTCTTCCTGGAAGATGCGTTGTTGCTCGAGTCCGCGCTCGGTGGGCGCGTGAGTGTGAGTGGAAATCGGAACACCGGTTCGCCGATGCGCCTGGGCCACCGCGCGAAGCACTCGTTCCACTCCGGGAGTTATGCCCGGCTCATCCGTCGCGCATTTGAGGATCGCGGCTTTCACGCCGGTATCCGCAATGCCTTCTTCGATGTCCCTCACAAACATGTCGACCATGAACTCAGCGCCCCCAAGAACTGTTCCCGGACCCTGGTAATGAAAGTACATAGGCACGTCGTTGTAGGTGTACACGCCGGTCGCGACAATGATGTTGAGTTCGGTTTGGGCCGCGACTCTTTGGATGCGCGGTATGTAACGCCCGAGCCCGATGACCGTAAGATCGACGATCGAATCGACGCCTCGCGACTTGAGCTCGCTCAACCGCGCAACTGCATCAGCGACTCGTTTCTCTTCGTCTCCCCACGGCTCGGGGAAGTTCTGCATGATCTCAGTCGAAAGCACGAACACGTGCTCGTGCATCAGCGTAACACCTAACTCCGCTGCATCGATCGGACCTCTGACGGTATTCACCAAAGCCATATTCTTCAACCTCCGTTATCAGTTAGTACACCGGCGCGACGCGCGCATCAACTTGTCGATCCCACTGTGCGGGGATGCCGCGACTGCCGTCACCCGTGTTGACAGAGCCCACATAGTAATACTCGTCCATAATCGCATCAAGCGAAAGACGGGACGCCAGCGCGATATCCCCGATATTAACCATCGCTGTTCCCTTCTCTTTGAGGCGAGGTGCTCTTTCAGATCGAGCTTCTCTGATGAGCGCCACGCTGGACAAGCGCAAGAGCGCCAGCATCTTTTTTAGTGGACGAGCTTTATTCAATCTCGCGTGTGAGCTAGTCTTGAAGGCCACACGATGAGCCCACCGGCTAAGCAAAGACCTTCGAGGACCAAACGGCTAAAGAACGTATTAGCGGCGCCGTTTGTCTTTCTGGCGGCAGTCATCATTCTGCTGGAAGACTGGCTGTGGGACGACCTGGCGCGGTTTGCTGCGGCGATCGGACGGTTGCCAGTATTCCGTCAGATCGAAGCCCTCATCGTCAGGCTTCCTCCTTACGCGGCGCTTGCCTTTTTCGCAGTTCCGTCGGCGCTGCTGATACCGGTGAAGTTGATCGCGCTCTACTTCGTTGCTCACGGACATGCGATAGCGGGGTTGCTGACCGTCCTTGCCGCCAAAATTGCAGGCACGGCCCTGGTCGCCCGCCTCTTCACACTAACCCGTCCAAATCTCTTGCGCATCGCATGGTTCGCCTGGGTGCACGAGAGGTTCATCGCGTTCAAAGCAAGAGTCTACGCCGCCATCAAGGCGACTGGAGCTTATCGAGTCGCGCATCAAATGCACCTTCGAGTGCGTCTCGCGTTGAAGGTATGGATGGGCAAGCGCAAAGGCTTCTTGCGAAGGCGGTGGAACGCGGCGCTCAAGCTGTCGCGCCAGACGAAGGACTAAGCACGCTGAAGCTAAGCCAAGCGCAAGGCGCATCCTGCTCAACCGACGCTCGGCCAAAGCTTCACTGCCGAGTCTTCGTCACGATAGTCGATAACCGGCCGAAATATTCAAAGTCTCGCCAGTGATGTTCCGGCCCTCGTCGGACGCAAGGAACACCGCCATCGCAGCGATGTCCTCCTCTTCCACCATCCGCTTTAGTGCAGTCGGCTCGACGTATTGACGCACGACTTCTTCATACGGAAGCTTCATCTCTTCGGCGCGGTTCCTTATCACTTGTTCGATACGCGGGCCTCGCACCGGACCGGGGGCAATGGCGTTTGCCGTTATGCCGTAGCGCCCGCCCTCCTCTGCAAACGTCTGAGTTAGCCCGATCATGCCCCACTTCGACGCGCAATAGGGGCTCCGGTAAGCGTAGGCCTGAAGCCCCGCGATTGACGTTATGTTAATAATGCACCCGCTCCGTTGCTCTATGAGGTGGGGGAAAACGTGCTTGGCGCAAAGGAATGCTCCCGTCAGGTTGACCGCAAACGTACGGTCCCAGTCTTCGCGGCTCACGTTGGCAACAAGGGCAGTCGGCCCGGCGATCCCCGCGTTGTTAACCAGAATATCGATCTGGCTGAACTCGCTGAGCGCGGCCGCAACCATGCGCTCGACATCCGCCTCATCGGCCACGTCGGTATGCACGGCAAGCGCGCGCCCCCCGCTCTCCAAAATCTCCTTCTCAACGGCTTTGATTTTCTCTTCGGTTGGACCTGCCACTACGACGGCCGCGCCCTCGCGTGTGAACCGCAGCGCGATGGCGCGGCCTATTCCACTGCCTCCGCCTGTTACGATTGCAACTTTGCCTTCGAGTTTCATTCGACGCTCCTTCGTTTCGGCTTCGTGTATGCGGACGCCCCACCTGTCGCGATTTGCATCGCCGCCTATGATAGCCCATAGCGCATTGGCAGGGTAGCTCCGTGGCTGGCGGTGCGGGAACTTTTTCTGCGTTCTCGGGTCTGATTGTGTATCACGAGCCGATGAGATTGCTCCGTTAGTAGGGGCCGACATTTGTGAAGTTGAGGGCTCCGAACGGCCCCGATTAGCTATTTGAGATCACTCGACGGCTTGCTGCGAAGCGTGTATCACAGGCGAACAACAACACGTTTTGGCATGACGCCTGATGACAAAGTTTGTCTTTGCTTGACTGGCAGTTTGTGTGAGCCCCGGTCAGGAGCGGACCAATGCACTCGCGCAACAACGTCGCTAATGCGCAAACACTGTGGACATTTGCGACTCGGCTCGCCGTTGGTGTTAGGTAGGGTGCCGCGTCGCGCTGACAACTGAGTACCAGGGGAAGGCATCAAACTTGCTGAAAAGCTGACAGCCGCAACCCGATTAGGGATTAAGCGGCGAGGGTTGAAGAACGAGAAAAGAATGAGTTGGCAACTGAACAAGTCAACCTGGAGAGATGAGGACAGGCAGAGGAGTGGGGAACGGGCGCGGAAAGAGAGATTGAAAATGGTTAGCAACGGCCAAAAGAGAAAGCTGATAGCCCTTGATCCTACAACTAAGAGCACCGTAGCGGAGCAGTTCGACGCGGGACTTCGCGCTCGCGTGGTCGGCCAGGATCGAGCTGTTCGCGCCATCACATCCCTGTATCAGGTCTTCCAGGCGGGGATGACCAATCCAACACGTCCATTGGGGTCGATGCTCTTCCTTGGCCCAACCGGATCAGGAAAGACCCACCTGGTCGAGGCTGCCGCCGAAATCCTGTTCGGTGACCGCAACGCAGTGATCAAGATCGACTGCGCAGAGTTTCAGCACTCGCACGAGATCGCCAAGCTGATCGGCTCGCCGCCCGGCTACTTGGGTCACCGCGAGACCACGCCGCTGCTGACTCAAGAGAGTCTAGAAAAATATCGCACCGAACGCGATCCGTTCACGCTGGTGCTGTTCGACGAAATCGAGAAGGCATCAGACTCGCTGTGGCAGTTGCTGCTGGGCGTGCTCGACAAGGCGACGCTGACGTTGGGTGACAACCGCAGAGTCGACTTCTCACAGACGATGATCTTCATGACGTCGAACCTCGGCGCGAAGGAGATGAGCGAGTTGATAACCGGCTCGATAGGGTTCGCCCCGGTTAGGTCAGGAAAGCTGGGGGCCGACGATCTGGATCAGAAGATCTATCGCACGGCTTCGGAAGCTGCGAAGAGAAAATTCGCGCCCGAGTTCATGAACCGAATAGACAAGGTCGTGGTCTTCCGCAGTCTCAAGTATCAAGAGCTTTGCCGGATACTGGACCTCGAGCTTAATGGGGTCCAGCGCCGCGTGGACGAAGGCGCGGGTGAGCGGTTCACGATTTCACTGACCGAGGACGCCAGAGAGTTTCTACTGAGCGAGGGCATCGAGTATCGCTACGGCGCGCGCCACTTGAAGCGCGCAATCGAGCGCTTCCTGGTCAATCCTCTTGCCAACCTGTCGGCGACGGGGCAAGTGCGGATCGGCGACGTGGTCGTGGTCGACATCAACGAGGAAACGCAGAAGCTCGCTTTCTATCGCGACGACTCCGACTCTGTGAGGGCCGCGGCCGCAATGGAAGCAGTTCACGCGATGAAGGCGAGCGCACAACCGCGAATCGCTGCCTGAAACAACTCGGCACACAGTAA
>JBGQGO010000084.1:0-14076 GCA_041497455.1 Blastocatellia bacterium
AGCTCGCGACGCAGATCCTTCTCGGCATCGTAAGCAACGATCTCAAGCCCGGCCAGAAGCTCCCAAGCACCCGCGAACTCGCGCGACGCTATGACATTCACTCGAACACCGTGAGCGCCGCCTTTCAGGATCTGGCGCGGAGAGGCTGGGTCGAGTTTCGCAAAGGAAGCGGCGTCTACGTTCGCGAGCACAGTGTCGATGCGGCAACCGATCCGAAGCTCGAGCTCGATCAGTTGATCTCGACGCTGCTTCAGGTGGCGCGTGAAAGAGGCCACTCGCTCGGCGAGATTCAAGCGCGGGTGAAGCGCTGGCTCGAGACTCAACCGCCCGATCACTTTCTGGTCATCGAACCCGACGAAGAGATGCGCGACATCTTGATCGCTGAGATCAAAGAAGCGACTGACTTTCGAGTCGCGGGAGCCGGGATCGAGGAATGCTCGCGTCCTGAAGTGCTCGCCGGAGCTGCGCCAGTTGCAATGTACGGTCAGGCAGAGGCGGTAAGAGCCGCGCTTCCGCCCGATGCGTCGTGCTTGCTATTGCGATTGCGCTCGGTGCCTGGATCGATTGCGGGTCAGGAGCGCCCTTCGGCTGACTCGCTTGTGACGGTCGTCTCGCGCTGGCCTGATTTCTTGAAGTGGGCGCGCACGATCCTGGTCGCCGCCGCGCTCGACCCCGACGCGATGAGCTTTCGCGACGCACGCGAGCGAGGCTGGCAGAAGGGTTTGAGTTTGAGCGCGATGGTGATAACCGACGCGCTGACTGCGACGCGGCTTCCCTCGGGGTGCCGGACTCGCGTGTTTCGAATCATAGCCGACTCATCGCTCGATGAGCTTCGCAACTTCAAAGAGTTCCTTGCAAAGCCTCTCGCCTGACACTGTGACAATTCAAGAAGTGTCACACAAACGCAAACGCCTGCCTGTCTTTGACTCTACAATAGCCTCAGATCAGGAGGCACGAACGTGTACGAATCGGACCAGACAACTACCGTAGCAATCAAGCCATGCCAAAGTTGCGGCGCCGGACTAATAGGCGAGAGCAAGTTCTGTCGTTCGTGCGGGGCGGCCCAGAGCTACTCGTTGCCGGCGGATTCCGGGACGACAATCTCAATCGCAAACGTCGAGCGCGAACCGCTCCAGCACTACGCGACGACGCGGCTCTCGGAACAGAAGCTCTATCATCCGGTATCGGGCCCGTTAGTCCACGCGGTCGTCGCGGGCGTGCCTGCGCGCACACCCGGCTCGCCGGCGAGCAGCTTCTCAAAACGAATGCTATTGGCGCTGATGGCTATTCCCATCTGGGTAATGATCATTCTACTGTCGCCGCTGGATGCTTACACCTCGGCCAAGATTATCGGGAATCGAATATGACTCTGTCCAAGCATCGTTCGATCGTGTTGGCAGTCTGCCTTTTGCCGATTGGGATGATATTGCTTCCACGAGCTGGGCAAGCTGATCGGCAAGATCACGGGGTGGCCGAGCGCGCTCGTGACATCCTCTATCGGCGTTGCTATCAATGTCACGGACGCAATGGCGTAGCGCCTAAGAATATCTTCGTCACCGACCGCGCGCGGCTAGTCTCCTCACGGGCAGTCGTGCCGGGCGATCCGGGCTCGCTACTGTTGAAGATGGTGGAAAGCGGAGCGATGCCGCTCGGTGGGCCTGAGCTGCCAGAAGAAGAGAAGGCCGCGTTGCGAAACTGGGTGCTCAACGGGGCGCCGAATTGGGGCGAAGCGCCCGCTCTGCGAACTTTCATCACCGAGTCCGCGATTCTCTCCCAGATTCGATCGGACCTGAACGCCGCGCCCGAGCGCTCTCGCGAGTATCTGCGCTATTTCAGCATCGCGCATCTCTACAACGCGCGAGCGCCGGAAAGCGAGCTCGAAGATTACCGCGGCGCGATATCAAAGCTCATCAACAGTCTGTCGCGGCGCCCGGACGTAACTCCGCCCCTTGCAATCGACCCGTCGCGCACCTTGCTTCGAATCGATTTGCGCGACTACGACTGGACCTCGGCGACCTGGAACGGGCTGGTCGCGGTGTACTCGTACGGCGTCCGCACATCCGACGGCGACTCGATCACCCGCATCTCTGGCTCAGTTGTGCCCTACCTTCGGGGCGATTGGTTCGTCGCCAGAGCTTCCGCGCCGCCGCTTTACTACGACATACTAAGCCTGCCGGGGACCGTGCTGGAACTCGAGCGTCAGTTGGGCATCGACGCCGGCCGCGATCTCGCTGAAGAGAAGAATGTGATTCGCGCGGGAATCCGCACGAGCGGCGTTTCCCAGAACAACCGCATCCTCGAGCGACACGTCTCGCAGCACGGAGCTTACTGGAAGAGCTTCGACTTTCGAAACAATCTCGACGACCAGAACATATTTCGCGACCCGCTTCGATTCAATGCGGCCGGCAGCGAGATCATCTTCAACCTTCCGAACGGGCTTCAGGCGTACTATCTCGCCGATGCTCGAGGCAATCGACTCAACAGCGCTCCGATAAACATTGTCGCGGATCGCAACAACCCTGATGATCCGATCATTCACAACGGCCGCTCGTGCATGAGCTGTCACTTCGGGGGAATTCGGGCCCTCAAGGACGACGTGCGGTCTGTCGTAAGCAGCTTGAACTTGCGCGACGTGGATCGCGACCGAGTGCTTGCGCTCTACTCTCCGCAGGACACGCTCGACCAGTTGACCGCTAAGGACAGCGGGCGTTTCCAATCAGCGCTTGAACGAACGGGCGCGCGGCTGCCACTAAACGCAAACACCGAATCGATCAGCGCGTTGTCGCGCAAGTTCAACGCCGAGCTGTCAGTCACAGAAGCGGCTGCGGAAGCCGGTTTGGAGGCGGACGAGTTTCAATCGCGTTTGAATACCAGCCCGCGTCTGGCATCGCTGGGCTTCGGGCAGTTGCTGGTTTCTGGTGGCGGGATCAAACGCGACGCGTGGGACCGACAGTTCGGCGACGTTGTCCGCGAGTTGCGCCTCGGCGATTACCTTCCCCCAGGCGCTGTGGCGACTCAAGCATCACCGTCCGCCTCCGTTCAACTGAGAGCGGCGGGCGCGGGGGTCCCTCGGCCTGTTGGACGCTCGGACATAGCGGGCGTGCCTCCGTCCGACGCACTGCGATTCGCTCGGACGATCTTCATCATGACGCGCACGGTGCACTTCGATCCCGGCGACCTCACAAGGCAGCTAGTGAGGAAGCCGGAGTTCGCTGAGATGGGTCTGAGCGTGACAATGGATCGCAACGCGGCTGACTTGATTATGCAGGTTGACCGGTTGGCCTTCAGCACTGAGTTCCCTTACGTCGTCGTCGACGCGAGAACCGGTAGGGCGGCCACAGGGGGGCAAGTGAACTCGTTGTTTGGGACCGTTCCCGCGAAGATCGCCAACATGTTCATAAAGCAGCTCAAAGAGGCGCGTGCGTCAAACCCGTCGAGCAGATGATTTTGCCAAGGAGATCGACGACGATATCCCGAAGAGCGTTTCTCGATTTTCTGAAAGCCACCTGCGCGGCCGCCGCGCTGCCAAGCGTGCTGACCAGCTCGGCGTCAGCACAGACGCTCTTAGCCGCAGCGCAACGACCGCCCGACAGCTCAGAAGCCATCGTCAACGACATTCACTCTCAGCTCAACGCGACTCGAGTCAACCGAATCATCAAGCCGCTCTCCTCGAACATTCTGCGCGCCACGCTCCTCACCGCCAGATCCGAAGGCAAACCCATAAGCATTGCGGCCGGCCGCCATTCGATGGGCGGACAGCAGTTCGGAACCGGGACGATCCTGGTTGATATGACTGGAATGAATCGAGTGCTGAGCTTGGACGGCGAACGAGGAATCGTCGAACTCGAGGCAGGGATTGAATGGCCCGAGTTGCTAGACTACCTGGCCAAGGCTCAAACCGGACGTGAGAAGCAGTGGGGTATAGTGCAGAAACAGACCGGCGCGGATCGGCTCTCGATCGGTGGCGCGCTGGCCTCGAATGTTCACGGCCGCGGCTTGAAGTTCAAGCCGATCATCGACCAGGTTGATTCTTTCACTCTGATGGATCAGACCGGCGCGATCCTGCGATGCAGCCGCGACGAAAATCCAGAGCTGTTTCGACTGGTCATCGGCGGCTACGGTCTGTTCGGGATCGTAACTTCAGTGCGGCTGCGGTTGTGGGAGCGAAGGAAGGTTCAGCGCATAGTCGAGATTCGAGACACGAAAGACATCATTCAGTCCTTCGAGCAGCGAATCGCCGACGGTTATCTGTACGGAGACTTCCAGTTCGCCACCGACAGCAGTCGCGACAGCTTTCTGCGCCGTGGAGTCTTCTCGTGTTATCGCCCTGTCGATCCGGCGACGCCGCTCACGGTCAATCCTACTCGGTTCCATCCGGAGGACTGGGCCCGGCTGACGTACTACTCGCACAAGTACAAGCGCCGCGCGTTCGAGGTGTATACGAAGCGGTATCTCGCAACGTCGGGGCAAGTCTACTGGTCCGATTCTCAACTGTCGGCCGCCTACGTCGACAATTACCACGAAGACCTCGATCGCAAGCTGGGAGCGAAGGTGAAAGCTACGGAGATGATCACCGAGATTTATGTTCCCAGGAACTCGCTGGCGAGTTTCATGGAAGACGCACGCGTTGCGTTGAGAAACCAAAACGCGAATGTGATCTACGGAACGGTTCGCTTGATCGAGAAAGACGAAGAGAGCTTTCTACGCTGGGCGCGAGAGTCGTTCGCGTGTGTGATCTTCAACCTGCACGTCATCCACGACCCGCAGGGATTGGAGAACGCTGCTGCCGCGTTTCGCAGCCTGATCGACCTGGGTATCAAGTATGGCGGGAGCTACTATCTGACATATCACCGCTTTGCGACGAGGGAGCAGGTTGAGGCTTGCTATCCACAGTTCAGAGAATTCCACGCGTTGAAACTTAAGCACGACGCAGGCGAAATGTTCCAAAGCGACTGGTACCGGCACTACAAGAAGATGTTCGGCCTCGAACGCGTTTGATACAGAACCCTCTTTGCTATTTCCATAACTTTGGCCGATACTGGTGCAACTCAACGGACCAGGAGGTGAGAGGGATGGGGATATCAACCCAGATAGACGTAAGAGTGATCGCTAAGGACGGCAAGTATCTTGGTGACGACATCGGCGGAGCGCTGGTCACTATCCACGACGTCCAGACAGGCGAGTTGCTCGCTCGCGGCGGCACCTCGGGCGGATCCGGCGTCGCTAATCTAATGGATATCTCTCTGCCGCGTTTCGCGGTGCTGCCTGTGGACGAGGCGTCCGTGTTTACAACCACGCTGGACCTGGATCAGCCAAAACTCATAAGAGTGACGGCGTATGGGCCGCAAGCCGCACAGCAATCGGCTAACACAGTGTCGCAAACTCAATGGGTCTATCCGGGGAAAAACATTACGGGCGGCGCGAAGGGCGGCGGCTTCCTCCTGGAAATTCCCGGCCTCGTGGTTCAAGTATTGAATCCTCCTACTCACTATCTGCCGCAGACCTCGCCGGAGCACATCGAGATCAGGGCGAACGTGACGATGATGTGCGGATGCCCGATCGGAGTCGGCCATCCACCGTGGCATCCCGCTCAATTCGAAGTGAAGGCTGTGATAAAGCAAGGACCGACGATCGCTATCGAGGTTCCGCTCGAGTACCAGGCGGATGAGCCCTTCGGAGCGCCGAGCCAGTTTGCCGGCAAGTGGCGCATACCGGCCAACAACTCGGGCCAGCCCGAGATCTACGAGATAATCGTATTTGCGTTTCAGCAGAAGACCGGCAACACCGGAGTCGATCGAGTGACGGTTATCATTCCGGTCCCGCCGGCGAGCGATTCAGAAGCCGATAGTCAGAAGCCAGCGTAAGACGCGGTCTCGACGTTCACCGGCTTCACCAGCCCAGATAGTAGTCTTCAGGCAGCCAGTCTTTCGGCCACTTCAGGCCGAGGTGGTCTTGCACCATCTTTTCGGTGGTAGTCAATGCGCCCTCTACCCATCCCTGGTTGTCGGAATATGCTTCGCCGCAAATGTACACATTGGCGTCCTTCAACGGCTTACGCATCCGCTTCATGACCTCTTCGACATTTACGTTCGTGGCCCAGGCGTGATACCCCGCGCCAAAAGGATCTTGTGACCAGTCTCGAAACGCCGCAATGTACGGATCGGGAATGCGCACGCCGTGTATCTCGCGCAGTTGCATTTGCGCATAGTGCACCATCGCCTCCGAGGCCATGTACACATCAATGCCGGGCCCTTCGCCTGGAGCGCTGAGCGGCTTCTTCTTCAACGCCTTGTACGGCCGCATACGGTAAGGATTGTGACTTCCTTCGTCCTGCTCGAGCGCTTTCAAGTATCTCTTTCTCTTCTTAGGATCACCCTCGAGATCATTCGACTGTTGATCCTTGAGCTCGAGCCCCTTCCAGAAGTACATCGACCACATGTCGTTGTAGCCGGCCATCAGAAGCGAGTTCGTATTGCCTTTTTCTCCCCCCGCTTGTTCACACTCCGTGCCGAAGTAATAGGTTTGCCGGATAGGCAAATCGGTCACCGCCTCGCCGGACTGCAAATGCAGAGGAGCTTTGCGCCACCAGGGGCTCTCATACCCCATGAAGAGCTTGTGGGCCGGTTCTTTGATGACTGTGGCAACGTCTTGCGTTAGTTGTCCGCTCTCAAAAATGAAGCTCGTCTGGTCAAGCAGTTCCAGTGAGCGCCGCGGCATTCCCAAAACGACGTGACGCGCGGTAATCGTCCATTTCTTGTGCGTCCAGTTCTCGATATGCGCCTTGATCTTGCCGTTTCTTCCGCGCTCGAGTTTGAGCAGCCGATTCCTGGACCATATTTCACCGCCGTATCGCTTGAACTGTTTCGCAAGCCCGATTGGAATCTGATCGTAACCGTGTTCCAGGGTCAGGTAGGTCGGGTTGGAGGAAAAGTCACCCATGATCTCTTCCATCCCTTCGCCCGCTCCGCCGTTGACTATGTTCGAGTAGTACCCGCCCGCATCCGCCACGTAGTTGAATCCTTCATTGGAAAGCTCATCCAACATCATGTTCCAGAAGCCCACGTCGTAGATGTGTTTTCCTTTGTACATCAGATTGGACTTCAGATAATTCCACTGCTCGGCGGTGTTGGGTGGTTGCATTCCGCCTGCGGCAAACACGTTCTGGAACACCTGGTTAAAGAGGGTGTAGGGGGACACTCCACGCTCACCCTTGGCCATTCTGTACGGAAAGTTCTTATCTTTGGTGGCGGCGGCCAGTTCGCTGGACCTGTAGCGCTTTCCGCGCAGGTAGAAGAGATTGTTGCCATCACCCATCGGGAAGAAGGTGTTTCGCAAGCCCAAAAAGTTGACGAGGTTGGCGACCAGCAAGTGTGAGCTAAGGTACCGCATCCCGCCGAACTCCCCGCGCACGTGCGGCATCCCCTCCAGGAACAGCGTTTCCAATCGCCCGCCGATCCGGTGGCTTGCTTCCAGGACATGTACCCGCGGCGCGGCGCCGGTCCTCGCGGACTTTGCGCCTTCTTGGTGCTCACCGCTGAGCAGACGCCAGCCTGTATAGAGACCCGAAACGCCGGCCCCAACTATCAACACATCCAAATCAAGACCGTCTTGCATTCCGTAATTGTGTTTTTCTTTATCCATTCTCTTCACCTTTAGTAGCCAAGGTAGTAGGACTTCGGCAGCCATTCATCCGGAGCTTCCATGTTCAGGTGTTTTTGCAGCATCAATTCGGTCATGGTCAGCGCGCCTTCAACCCAGCCCTGCAGTCCGGAGTAAGCTTCGCCGCATATGAAAACGTTCTCATTCTTCAGCGGCTTCCGGATCCGGCGCATCACATCCCAGACTTTCACCTGAGTATTCCAGAGATGCCAGCCGCCGCCGTAGGGATCGTCGTTCCAATCCCGGTACGCAGCCACGTAGGGTTCGGGAATCGGCACGCCGTGCACTAGCCGAAGCTGATTCTGGGCGAACGCGATCATGCGCGGCGGCGCGCAGAACACATCACCTTTGCCACCTTCGCCCTCCGCCGGATAGCGAGGCGCGGTCTTCTCTTCTTCTTCAGTCCAGCCTAGTCCCTCCCAGACCTGGACTGCTTGACCATCGTCGTAAGAAGTCATGAGCAGCGATCGCTTGCTGCCTTCTTCAGTCCCGAAATAGTAGATTTGCCGTATCGGCAAATCGGTAATCGATCGCCCCGATGTCAGCTCAAGCGGCTTAGCTTGCCACCACGGATACTCGTAACCCATGAACAGTTTGAAGGCGGGTTGAGGGCTTACCGAATAGACAAGAGAATTCAACTCCGGGTTTGCTTCGCGATCCAGGTCAAAGAATGTTTCCGACAAGTGCAGCAATTCCAGCGACCGTTGCGGCAGGGCGAGCACTATGTTGTGAGCGTAGACGTTCCATTGTTTGCCGGCCGCTTGATTCTGAATCGTCAGCTTGAGAGGAGGCTTGCCGCGCTTGTCGGAATGGTCGAAGGTGACCAGTCCGTTGCTAGTCCAAATCTCTCCGCCGGCCGCGGCGAAGGCCCGGGCCAGCTTGATCGGGATGCCATCGTAGCCTTCCTCGAGCGTGAGGTAGGTTGGTTGTGGAATGAAATCGAGCGAGAGGAATTCCATCGCCTCGCCCGCTCCCCAGTTCATCGTGCTTGTGTAATACCCGCCGCCATCCGTGATGAGCTGATAGGCTTCCGAAGAGAGATAATCGAGGATCACATTCCACCACCCAAATTTGAAGATGCGTTCCCCTCGATGCTTGAGCACCTTCTTCAGTTCGTCCCATTCCTGCCGGCCGCTGGGCAGCTTGGTTATGCCGTTCTCTTCGAGCACTTGCTGCAGCACATAACTGATCAACTGATCGGTAGTCTTACCCTTCTCCGATCTTCTCAGGTCGTATGGGACCTTCTTGGGATCGGAAAAGTCTTCGGCCTTCAACCGTTCGCCGCGCAGGAGCCAGAGGTTGTTCTTGTCGCCCATCGGGAAGTCTCTTGGGGTCAACCCCAACTTGCTTACGAGGCTGCTTACGAGCACATGCTGATCGGTGTATCGCATACCGCCGAACTCGGCAGCCACATCGGGCATTCCATCAAAGAAGATTGACTCCAGCCGGCCGCCTATGCGATCAGACAACTCGAACACGTTTACGCGCGGCTTGGCGTTCGCGCCTGATCCGGCCGGGCCGTGGGGCTTGATCCTACCGGTCAACAGCCGCCATCCGGTGTACAGACCCGAAACTCCGCTCCCGATGATGGCGACGTCCAGGTCGAGGTCTGGTTGTTGGCCGCGATTCGTTTTCACGCTTGTGTTCTTGCTCATGCTATTAGCTCGCTCAATCACTGCTTGTGCAGTTGCGGTTTGATTCTCGTCAATTGGCTTCATGGCTGCTGGCGGAGGCAACTTGGATCATCTGATCAACCTGTCGGCCACGTATCATCCACCTTGCCCTCGATCAAAAACTCCAGCACGTAAGGCTTGCCGGCCGACAATCCTCTTTCCAGCGCGGCCCGAATGTCCTTCGGATCTACGATGCGCTCACCCTCGACGCCGAAGGCCGCTGCGATTGCAGTAAAGTCCAGATTCGGATTCCTGATGTCTAAGCCGGGCGGCTCGGTCACTTCGTGCCAGAACTTGTGCATCGCTTCAAGCCCCTGCTTGAGCGTTTTGTATTCACGATTGTTCAGGACGATGAAAAGGATCGGCAGATTGTATTTCGCCGCCGTCCAGTACGCTTGCGGATAAAACAGCGCCGCGCCATCTCCCGCGACGTTGACTATCGTGCGGTGCGGAGCCGCCAATTTCATTCCTATCGCGGAAGCCATCGAGTAACCCAGAGCATCGCCCTTCCCGCTGTAGTAACTGAGCGGGTCCTGGTAGGGCAGCAATCGCAGGAACGGGCCGGTTCCAGTGTTCGCCTCATCAACATAGATAAGACCTTTCGGTTGGAGTTGTCCCAGCTCATATGCAATCAGCGCCGGGGAGATCGGCTTAGACTCCCGCACCTTGATGATGTACTGCTCCCAATCGGTGAGAAGTTGGTCATACACCTTCGCCAGCGCCAGATTGCGGCTTGCTATCGCGTCCTGATCAGGATTCTTGGCGGCGATTGCGTCCATCAGCGGCCCGAGGCTTGTTCGAATGTCGCCCTGGATCGCAGCCGCTCCGGGGAAGTTCTTGCCAATCTCCCACGGGTTATTACTCAGATAGATCTTGATGGCGCTATCCGGGATTAGTGGAGGTCCTCCATCAAACACGGTCATCGGGGCCTGAGACGAAAAGCCGCACAGCAGCACGACGTCGTACTGCCCCAGCGTTGTCCGCATACCATCCGCATCTTCAGGCAACTCATTTTGCCAGTGATAATCAAGCGGCGGGTAATTCATGATCGTGCTGAGCGATTCGTTGTGGACCGCTGCGCCAATCTGATTCGCCAATTCCAGCAACTCCGACCACGCGCCCGACAGACCGCAGCCGTCTCCGGTGACGATACCGGGATTCTTTGCTTTGGCGAGCAGATCAGCCGCTTTGTCGATCGCGCTCAAATCTCCGCAAATCCGCGAACCGATCCGAGTCACGGGATAGGCTTTCAGATTGGTTTCTTGAATAGTCAGATCGACAGGCATCGAGAGAAAGACCGGACCTTGCGGTTCAGCCATCGCCTCTTTGAAGGCCCTTTGCAACACGAGTGGTAATTCATACACGTTTTTCAATTCGTGCGACCACTTCGTGAATTGGCGGGTCAGTTCGACGGTATTCGACCAGAGCAGCGGCTCTTGCGTGACCAGTTCGCTGCTCTGTTGGCCACCGATGAATACGAGCGGGATTTGCGCACGCCAGGCGTTGTACAAATTCGCCAGCGCGTGGGCCACACCCGGGGTGACGTGAACCACGACCACGCCGGGTTTGCCGGTCATGCGGCCGTAGCCCATGGCCGCTCCGAGCGCAATATTCTCGTGGAGCACCTGGACATAGGTGACACCCGGAAAGGCGGCGCAGCCATCAATGAGCGGAAGCTCGGTGGTGCCCTCGACACCGAACAGGTATTCGATCCCAAGGTCCTCGAGGACTTCAAATAGCAAATGGCGGCTCTCGGTCATCTGAACTCTCCTTGCTCGATCAAAGGAAGTGGTTGCTGCCAATATTACGCTCACAACTCAATACCCTCCGTTTCGCGAAGCGCTTCGACGGTCTTAAAGAATCCCCTGGCTACCCGCTCGCGTCCGAAGATACGAGCCGAACTCCTCGAGAGTACGGCGCCGCTGATGTGATTAGCGCCGCGACGCGCCAGCCCCTTGCTCTAGTGGCAGGCGGAAAGACAGCAACAGATTCACCACTGCTTGCTGATCAGCCGGTGAGAGCGCTTCAAACGCATCAATGATCTTCGCTGCCTCGCTTCCGCTCTTTGAAGCAGTATCACCGTGCATCAAGATCGCTTCCATCAGACTTGTCGCTCGTCCGTCGTGGAGCCACGGCCCTGTATCGGCGACACCCCAGAGAGGCCGCGTCAGGAAGAACCGAACCGGGATACACACACCGGACACATCCGCTCCCTGGGGCACTAGGTCCATCAGGTACCTGCCCATGTCATGCGTGCGCAGGTCACTGAAGAGAGGCACGTACAATGCCCCGGCAGGGGGCGGAGGCAGGTAGGGTGAAAAGGACGGCGCTGTCTGAGTCAAGCGTGGCAGAGCATAGCCGGGGACATCGGTGCTGTTGAGAGGAATGTTATACGAACGAATGGCGGGAGGGCAGCCGGGAGCCAGACCTCCTATGATCCTTCTCAGCACCGTCACCTGCGCGTAAGAGCTTAGGGGAGAGACCAGGCTGGTGTATCCGCCGGTGGCTTCAAACGGGCAGTCACCCGGGCATTTCTTGACCGGATTCCCGACGAAATCCTCAACCATAAACTGTGGGTTTGGGGTGGTGATGGGAAGCGAGGGGACATGGCACGTGGCGCACATCTTTCCGGGCAGCTTCAGGGCGGGATCCCCAGTGAAGATATCGTAGCCTCGTTTTATGCTGTCAGGCGAAACGTAGTCCGGCTTTATTTGCTGTGGCGGGCGGGTCATTCCCACAAAAGAGACGATGGCCGACACATTGCCCACCGTCACTTCGTCGGTCTTGCCGTCCTTGTCACAATCGCACGATCCTACCTTCTCAAATGCCTGCATGCTGAAATGAAAATCGAGCGCGTCCCGTACAAAATGGCGAACGCTTGAAGCGATGCCCTTCCATTGCAAAGGACGGATAATCAGATCGGAGGCGACCCCGGTCACGCCCCCCACATCATCCGTGAATCCGTCGACCACCACGGCGCCGATATCGCAATTGTCCGCGGTTGGAGGCGGAGGAGGAGGAACGTTGACGCCGCACTGAGTGCTCGGACAACGATTCTTGTTGTTGACCGCTTTCCACTTGGTACCCTTCACGTAAGTGGTCTTGAAAACGCCAAAGCTGAGCCCGCGCGCTGTATCCTGCAAGTTGACAGAGTAGGGCACGCCCGGCTGTTTTTGCGCGGCCGTTCTCGCTTGCTTTCTCAGCGTGTATAGCGCTCCCGTGATCTCGTCGGCGAGCGTCTGAATGTAGCCAACGCCGAAGACATGTGGCGGTTGGCGAACAAGCAGCGTGATCGGATTGCGTTTCAGGTTTACGCCTACTGATGAAACCGGAAAGCACGGGTTGATAAAGGCATTGCTGTTGGAGCCGGCGGAACCTCCAACCGAGATGGGCTGTTTACGAATCAGCGGGCTCCCCGGGCCGTATCCCGGATCACTCCCGATCGTATTGTGACATTCATAGCAACTCTGTGAGTCAAGGCCGTTGAGTCTGAGGAACGGATAGGTCTTACCTGGAACGCCGGTATTGAATGCCTGAGGGTTAAAGACTTTCCGCTGCGCTGCCCGCGGGCCGGTAGGACCCTCGCCGTAGCCATCACCCAACTTCGTCGCCTTATCATACTGGGTGAAGGGCGTCGTCCAGAATTGACCTCCGGCTTGTAGCACGAAGCTTAGCGGGTACTGCCCTTGAAGCAGTTTTTCCTCATCAATGCTGATGTTGAAGACCGGATTCTGCGACGAGGCCCGCGCATAGCTGAGCATCAGAATGGCGAGCAACAAAATGACGATTCTCGGCCTCACACTCCTGCTCGCCGTTATTCCCCCGGCGCTCTCTTGATTTGATTGGGACATGGTCACGATCCTCCTTCTTGAGATGTTGGTGATGGAAACCGGCGCACGGCGGACTCTGGCTACCACAGCCGGTCTGCCTGTATGCGCCGAGTAGTTACCCGTCTCGGCGCAGAAAGATGCGCGAATCGGTTACTTAAGAACTGCCAACGCTGATGCACGCCAGGCGCGCGCCTTTACATTCTTCAGACAAATGCAAACACGAACTTGATGAATGGCAATGCTGCGCTGAAATCTCGAAACCAATGAATGGCGTATAGAATACTACTGAAGGGTTTTGTAGTCAAGCAACAAATTCATATACTGGATTCTCTTTACAATCTTCACAGAAACCGCTAAGTTCGCCTCGACAAGCGGGCTTCAGGTTTCATCAACTATTACTGAGGAGGAGCCAACTGATGAGTCGACTCAAGAAGCAAATCGTGGTGTTTCTTTCCGTCGTATTGCTGGCGGTATCGCCGTCCGTTCTGGCGCAAGCCGACAAATTCGATGGCAGGCCGGCTTTCGCCGAAGGGATCGACCTTTCCTATTACATCTGGCGAGAGGGCGACAAGTGGCTCGTGCGATGGACGACCAAAGGGCCAAACCGGAAATTCACCGGCTCAGTCGTAGCCGAAGGCGGCGAGCTGCACGATCTGAAGCGCATTGACCTGGACGAGGAACGCAAGGTCCTTTATCCCGGGCGAGCGCCTAATGTATGGGTTGGGCCGCGCGGCCGCACGCACGTTGGCGGAGGACGGGGGCCGGTCGTAGTCGAGCGTAAGCAGGACAGAGTAGAAAAGGACGGCGACCATCGAATTGTCTTCGCCGCAATAACCAGCAACGACATCGATGGGTTCAATTTCAAAGTCGATAAGAAAGTGACAACGCTGCGGTTCATCCTCGAGATAAACGGC
>JBGQGO010000085.1:0-13938 GCA_041497455.1 Blastocatellia bacterium
CGTAGCCGCCCAGGTGCAGAACGACGAACATTCCTTCGAGTTCCTCATTCGTGATCGCCGACCGCACGTTGACGGCCCCGATTGCCAGCGTGCGGGCGCCGGTCTTCTCGCGGCGGTAGTCCTTGCGCTCGAACTGAAAGGAGAAGATTCGTTGCTTCGGCGCATACTCTTCAACCAGCGAGCTGATTCCGTAATGCGCGAGGCCTTTTTTGAGATCGGAGACCGACGGCTTAACGAGTTCTTCGTAGACCTTCGCGCCGTTCGCAAGATGAGGCTTGCTACCGGAAGCCCTTTCCAGATCTGCGATGAACTGCGGCTCAAGATCGACACCTGAAACCTGGCGCGCAAGCTGAATCGCGCGGGCGGCGTACTCGATGATCTTGACGGTCTCGATGTTCGATATGTCATCGAAGAACCAGCCGCAACTCGTGTAGATCAACCTGGCGTAGCGCTGCATTTCAAGCAGTCGCCACACGTTGACCTTCTGAGCTTCCGACAGCTCTCCGCGCGCGCGCTTGCTCAGGAACGCTTCACTGTTTTCGCGCGAGCGGTCGAGAATAACTTCGATGTAATCATCAACAGCGCCATAAGGGTCCACCAGCAGGATAGATGATTCACGCTGGAAACCGGCGTCCAGCTTCTCTTGCAGCGCATCGAGTGCCTGCCGCAACGGGGCTCTCCAGCGCTGATGATAATGTGTGTGCCCGCTGTTGCAGCCGCAGTCGCTGCGCCAACGTTCGACGCCGTGCGCGCAGCTCCACGAGGTGTTCTCGCGTATCTTCACTTCGTGCGTAGGCGGATGCAGCGCGAGGTACTCCGAGTAGTTTGTGATTCGCGCGAGCCCTTCTCGTTCAATTTTGCTGATCGCATAAGCCAGCGCCATATCGCCGAACCTGGAGTGGTGACCGAAGGTTTCGCCATCCGTTGCAATATGCATCAACTGCGCGTGTTCGCGCTGAGGGTGGAACCCGGACATCAAGCGATCCGCGAATCGATCGCCGCTCTTGAGCAGGCCTTCGAACGAGACGTCGTGTGAGACCGGCTGGTCGTAGAAGAACAGATCGATGTGCCTTCCCTTACTCAAGCGGCAACGATAAGCGCGAGTCGGATCAATGCGGCCGCCGGAAATGTCTTGCCACTCGCCGCCCGGGTCACGCACAGCTTGCGCTTGATTTGGCGAGAGGATCGTGAACTTGATGTCGAAGTCTGCGAGGACTTGAAGGGTTGCCAGATCGACGGCTGTTTCGGGCAGCCACATGCCCTCGGGCTCGCGGCCGAAGCGGAACCGGAAGTCGGCGATCCCCCATCGAACCTGCGTGAGCTTGTCGCGCTCAGACGCCAGCGGCATGATCGCGTGGTTATAGCACTGAGCAATCGCATTGCCGTGTCCATTGTGTGCTTTTAGGCTGAGGCGATCGGCTTCGAGGATTTGGTTGTAGACGTCAGTTCGATGCCGCTCGAGCCAGGACAACAGCGTTGGGCCGAAGTTGAAGCTCATCTTCTCGTAGTTGTTCACCAGCTCGGCGATTCGCTCGCCGCCGTCGAGGATGCGCGAGACTGCGTTCGGCGCGTAGCACTCGCCGGTGATTCGCTCGTTCCAATCGTGATAGGGTGCGGCGGAGTCTTCGACCTCGAGGTCTTCGAGCCAGGGATTCTCGCGCGGAGGTTGGTAGAAGTGGCCGTGTATGCAGACGAAGCGATTGGTCATACTCGCGAATCGAGGCTCGATAACGTGATTGCCCAAGAGAACACCTCGCCGGTTCCTTCCAGCGGGGCTCGTGGTCTGACACTCTAACCTCGAAATGAGAAAGCTTCAACCGAGGCGTTGATTGAGGCGTTGATTTGGGGAATGGATCTGGAGGGCGCCGAAACCACTTGGACTGCGCCGCCCATATGGACTGCGCCGCCTATTCTGCATTCAATCGCTGTCGCATGCGTGGCGGCGCTTTTGGCTCTGGCGGACTACACCCGCGCAAATCAAGCCAAAGCGCCGCCACGCATGCGACAGCGATTGAATGCAGAATAGGGCGGCGCAGTCCAAATAGGGGCACCGTCCAAATAGTTATCTAATTCGCCGCCTTTGCGTTTGCCTCAGCCGACGCTTGCTTGGCTAGAAAGCGAGTTATCTTGCCGCCCAGCTCCTGCGCGGCAGGCGGATCATAGTTGCCTTGCACGATCACCGTGTAGCTGCCATCCCAGAAGATATTCAGATACGAGTTGATCCCCGGCGCGCCGCCGCTGTGGCCTCTTACGCTCTTTCCGTCGATCATCTCTTCGATGAAACCGTAGCTGTACCTGGCGCCCATCGGTGTATCGACTTTGCCGCTCGTCAGCTTCTCGGTCAGCTCTGCGCTAACCAGTTTGTGCGCGCGCAGCGCTTGAGCGAACCTCAGCAGGTCAGGCGCAGTCGAGTAGCCGCCTCCCGCCGGGCTGCCTTGCATTGGCAACGTCATTACGTTGTTGCGGCGCGGTTCGATTCCCAACGGGTCGCCGTTGTCGAAGCGCGTGTAGCCCGTCCCAAGGTTGGGAACGATGTCATGCACCGCGTACGATGCCGTGTCCTTCATCCCAGCCGGCGCGAAGATGTGATCGCGCACGTACTCGAAGTAGTTCTGACCCGACGCGTTTTCGACAATCGCGCCAAGCACAATGAAGCCCGCATTGCTGTAGGACCAGTCCTTCCCGGGCTCGAATCGCAACGGGTCGTTGGCGAAGATCGGAAAATAGTCTTTCGGGTTTCGATACTTCTCGCGATTCTGAAAGAACTCAGGCTTGAAAAAGTCGCCCAGCCCGGAGGTATGAGTCAGCAGTTGATGAACAGTGATCTTCACGGCGACTTCCTTGTTTGGATACTCTGGAAGCACCTTGGCGAGCGTGGTGTCGTAAGAGAGCTTGCCCGCTTGAACCAACTGAGCGATCGCGACGCTGGTGAACATCTTGTTCATCGAGCCAAGATTGAATTTGGTGTCGAGGTTGTTCGGAATATTGTTGGCTTTGTCGGCAAGCCCGTACGCTTTGTTGAAGATCACGCGATCTCCCTTGGCGACAAGTGCCACGCCAGAGAACCTATCGTCCGCGGCCGCCTTTGCAACGTGGCGCTCGATCTCTTTGACGGCGTCGGCTTCGCTCATCTTCGTAGTGGCCCACGCGTCTGCTTTTTCGGCTTCGGGATCGGGGACGCGGCGAAAACCAAATCCATCAAGCTTGGCTGGCTCGTCCTTCTCCAGACGCGTGCTCATCTGTACCCAGTAGTTTCCGCGCCTGGTGCGAGCGCTGATGCGGACCTCGCCCGGGCCTCTCGGGGGCAGTATCTGCATCAGCTCGAATCCCCCGCTTTGTGAGTAGAGCCTCTGACATTGCGTCAAGTAATCGTCAGCGGAGTCTTCCTTGAGCGCGCGGCTCGACAGGTTCCCCTTAATAAAGCTCTCCATCGCAGCCTTGTCGCCGCTGTTGATTGCTTCAAACAGCGCGCGCGCGAGCTTGCCTTCGGGCGTCGCCGGAAACTCAGCCTTAGCGGGTGCAGGTTGATTCTGCTGGTACGCGATCGTTACAGGGACGGCGACAAGGGCCGCAAAGATTGCGGTCGCGCTGGCTCGCCTCAAGAAAGTCAATGTGGGTGTCTGTTTCATGGTTGTTCCTCCCAGTACGGTTCGTAGTTCGGCCTTCAGGCGGAAGTTGGTATGTTAGTCACGCCTACGACGTGCTACGAACTTCCGCCTGAAGGCCGAACTACGAACGCTGTGTTGTTTCAGATCACGACTCCTCTTCACTTATAACGCACTGGCCGGGAATTCGTTTTATGGATTGTGGTAATATCGGGCATTCACGGTATGAATCTGCAATCGATCGATCTGAATCTGCTCGTAGCCTTCGAAGCGCTGATGGAAGAACGCAACGTGACTCGAGCCGCGCGTCGCGTCGGGTTGAGCCAACCGGCGATGAGCAACGCCCTGACGCGATTGCGCCGGACGTTTGACGATCCGTTGTTGGTGCGGACGCCAAGCGGAATGACGCCTACGCCCGCCGCTCAAACGCTGATCGAGGCTGTGCGTGCGGCGCTCTCACACCTGCGCGCTGCGCTCGACGAGAAACCGGCCTTCAACCCTGCCGCATCCAAGCGCGCGTTTCACGTACTGACCAGCGATTACGCCGAGATAGTCCTGCTCACGCCGCTGGTCGGTAAGCTTCGCGAGCAAGCCGCCGGCGTCAGCATTCGCGTACATCGGCCTCCGAACGTTTTTCAACCTCCGTCACGCACGGCGCTGTCGGACTCATTCGATCTTGCGATCGGATTTTTTCCGGATGCGTTGTCTCTCGATGCGAGCGTGCGGTCCGAGGTGTTATTCGAAGAAGACAACGTCTGCATCGCAAGCGCCAATCACCCGTCGATCAAATCCAAGATTTCGATTCGGCAATACGCGGGTGCGAGGCACGCCGCGGTCTTCTACAAGTCAGAAGGCCCCGGGGTGATCGACACGATTCTCGCTCAGAAGGGCCTGACACGCCAGTTGGCGGTTCTCACGCCGCACTTCGCCAGCGTGCCCTTCATCGTCGCCGAATCAGACCTGATCGCGACAGTTCCCAGGCGGCTGGCGCTGAGGTTCAGCAGGGCGTTGAAGCTTCAGGTGCTGCCGGTTCCGTTCACGTTACCGCCGTTTCGACTGGCGATGCTGTGGCACGAGCGGGTTGATTCAGACCCCGCTCACGCGTGGCTGCGAGGACTGGTCGCTGATACGGCCGGAAGCTTGATTACGTAATCGCGTATTAGTGAGGTCCAGCCGGCGAGAAGGCGAATGTTCGAAGAAGCTGAAGCCGAGTTCAAGAAAGCGCTGGCCATCTCAGAGGACGACAGCGAGACGATGTCGGCGATGGCTTGACCGAAGCCCATCACCGGTGCGTTGACCTCAGGGTATCGAGCAAGACGGACAACATCTTCATTTCATAACCGACGATCGCTCCCAGATACTACCGTCGGAATACTCTATACGTTTAATCATCACCGCTGTCGTAAAAGACGGTGTAGTATTTTTGTCTGGCTTAGCGAGCGTTAGATAGTAGCCGGAATCACTAACAGAAGATAACTCCCTGGTCTTACCTGGCGAGATCTTCTTCTTTTTGTAAATGGTAAACTCCAGGGGTTGTTCAGAGCTACCGGTCTTAGTGACAATAAACATCCATTCGACGGCGCTGATTGTCCTGTTGCCCGTATTCTCTATCGAAATGCTGTATTGGTACCCGTAGCTACCGTAAAGGGCAAATCTCGATAGACAGCCGTCCCTTTGATCAGCGTCGCCTCGCAGCGGCCCCAACATTCCCTGTAGAACTTCGTGCTGCGCGCGACTACAACCGTCAAACAACCAGCCTGTAGCCCGTGTCGATCTCCTGAGCCTTACGAAGTATCGCGTGTATATCGTAAGGGTGAGAGTCCTTGGCGGTGATTGTATGGCTTATGACATCGAAAGCGTGCTCGAGCCCCTTCGATCCATCAATGTCCACATCGGCGATGAACTCCAGGGCGTCCTTCTTGCGGAAGAAACTCACTTGAAGGTTCCCGTGACCGTCCGGCGTTTTGAAGCTGTCAGCACGCTCGTAGCCCAGCGGCGGTTCGTGCAAGGACTCATCGGCTTGGTCAAAGAGGTGTGAGTGTAAGCTGTTCTTGACCGCATCGCGAAAGTCCACCTTTACATCGGCGAAGAACCTCTCTCCGCGCACTCGTGTCAGCGACGTGACAAACGAGAACGCATCAATCCCGCCGTCAAATTTCGTCGCCTTCATCTTCGCGTAAAGGTTTAGTAGCCCCGCCGCGCGCAGATCCTTCAAAGCGTCATAGAGCGCCTCGCCTTTCGTGTCCTCGTTCCCTTCGACCTTGGAATTCTCCAGAACCTGTTTTAGGTCGTCTCCGAGTTCGGCGTAGGGCGGGAAGTCTACGCGGAGCACTCTGTTAGGGTCAGGCACCATGAGGAAGGTGTGCTTAAGCGTCTCGTCCTCGTGGATCCTCAGAAACAAGCTCTCCGGCCGGTAGCGCGTCGGAAACACCTGGACCTGATACGTTCCGCCATTCGAGCTATCGAGCCCGTCTATGGGGAGTGGCTTGCGGGCGTCGTGTTTAGGTCTGTTGAAAAAGCTGCTCATCAGCTCCCTGTGTTTGCCCATCACGCTGACTGTCTCCTCCGGTTTTTCACCGTAGAGATCTTCAAAAGTGAAAACGAATTTTTCGGTCCCTGCCATAATGTTCTTTCCTCCGATCTTTTGTTAACAGCCTCTAAACCGAAACGGATCCATTGCGTTCGATGGCACGCCGCTTCTCATCCGGCCTTAGCCAACCAATGAAGTCAAACCTCGTGTGCGGTCGCCTTACGCGCAAGTCCGATATCACAGGCGGGCTCTTCATCGCAACTGCTAGCTCGGCCAGCGATAGCTCAGTACCATCGTCTTTGGGAAAGCACTCACTTTTACCTGATCGCCCTGGTTGCCTCCGAGAAGCCGTATGTTGCTGGTCCCGTCTCCGACGTAGAAGGCAACGTGCCCATTGGTAGGACTGTTGCCTCGCCTCAAGACGACAACACACCCGTTGCGCGGGCTATCGAGTTTCTCACCCCAGGTGAGCCAGGATCGCGCTGCCGCTGATTTCGTACCCTCAATCCCTGCCTGCTTCATACACCAATTGACGAACGACGAGCACCAGGCAACTGAGTCATCGGTCGCTTTGAGTGTGGTCGTTTGGTGGTATTCGAGGACTCTGGGGTTATCCCCCGGGCCCGGGACTTCTAGAACACCTATTTCCTTGATTGCCACCTCGAGCCACTTAGGTGAATCAGGGGTTGGGGCTTCGGGTGAGGCATCCTCGGGAACCAGGAAGTCCTTAAAGACCCATCCCTCTATCTGCTTTCCCGCGAGGTCCACCTGGACAAAGAACCACTTCTCATCTTGAGAAACGTCGAGGGGCTCAACAACCGCATTTTTCTGCAAGTTACCGAGTATCTGGCTCTCGGTGTTAGGTTGTTGCCTAACCCGCAGTGAACTGGCGATAACGCGAAATCTAGACATTTGCATTCTCCTCTCTGCGAGATCTCTAGAACTCTACCTATATGCATGACGCAGTTGCCGGGCAGGATAATGCAGAATTGTGCGGTTCGTGAGGAGGTCGCAAGGGCGGCGTCTCAGGCCCTCGCGCTTTCACTGGGCGTTAGGAGTTCTCGGCAAGAGATGAGCGGGCACACGGGAAGAGCGCACCCGCGCGGCGGTGTCTCCGCTCATCTCTCATTGTGGCGGTTTCACGACTGGCGGAGTTTGCTTCGGTGGATCGTTGTCGACTTCATCATCAGAGTCACTGGTTCGGGCGACCCGATCTTTCGACCGGTTGTCGCTGTTGAGCGATATGCCCACTATCTGAGGGTTGTTCATGAACTCGACTAGTTTTGCCGGGCTGAACTTCGTCTGCAGCACCACGGCGTCCTTCTGCTGAAGCGTGACGACGAGAAGCTTCACGTCTTCCTTCTCGCGCGTGACGTAGACATATGTCCACTGCTTCTCGCGCGGCGAGCTGTATTGCACCAGCGGGGTCCACATCGGATCGATCTTGCTTTGAATGAACGCATGGAACTGGCCGTTCCTGGGGCTCGGCGCCTCGGAATAGTCGAGGTCCCTGAGTATTACGACTTTGAAATTCTTGACGCCTGCCGGCTTGATGATCTTGACCGCAAACCTCGCAAGCATCATCGCTCCCAAGAAGCCCTGCTGCTTGGCGTGGTAGTTGGACTTGATGTGCTTGACCACCGAGCTGAAGCTCTCATCGCCGGCTAATGAAGCGGCCGGCGCGAGCGTCAGCAGCATTACGGTGATCGAGAGTCGAGTGAGCAATTTCTTTGAGGTAGTCATCGATGGTTACTCCGTCGGGGGCTTCTCGCTGCGTATGAGCGTGGGTGGTTTCTTCTCGGTACGTTTTACGGTTTCGGTCGTCTGTGGCTCTTGCTGCCTGGCCGGTTCCGGGTTCTTGTCCTTCTTCCTGTCTGTGACCGTCACGCCCGGGATCTGTTCGAGGCCGAAGTGCGGGATGCCGAACTTTCCTTCCAGTTCCGCAAGCTTCGCGAGATCAATCGGTCCGACGATGTTCACGACCGTGAACGCCTTCGATTCGGCAGCGAGCACTGCGAGACCTTTGATCACGCTGCCTTCGCTCATAATCGAAACATCGTAGTTGCCTTCGCGCTTGCTGCGGACGTTGGCGACGCTTGACCAGCCGGGCGCGGTCAACTGCGAGCGAATTGAGTCGACGTCCGCAAGCGAGAATTCGCCTTCCTTCTCGAACTCGAACCGCTTAACGAAGACGCCCTTCAAGCCGAGGATCAGCTCCTTGATCTTGGCCTCATCGGGTTTCTTGTCGCTCAGGAACGAGGCGGCCAATCTCAAGAGCTGCTCGTCCACCGTCACGGTGATGACCTTATCGGCGCGCTCGGCAAAATTGTCGAGATGGCTCATATCGATCTTCGCGTGATCCTGCGCGTAAGCGGGAGCCGCCGCGAAGACTGAGAGCGCCGAGCAAAGCGCGACCGCTCTCATTGATTTGGTAATAAGCGATTTCATAATTCCTCCTCAGAAAAAAGTTCGTAGTTCGGCCTTCAGGCGGAAGTTCGTATGTTAGTCTCCGGCGAAGCGTTACGAACTTCCGCCTGAAGGCCAAACTACGAACTATTAACAGCTAAGGTCTGAGGCCGTCGTCGTGGACCGCCTTCTGCGCATCGTTGAGCGCGGAGCTTGCGATCGAAAGCGCAAGCATCAACTTCTCCTTCGCGGCTTCGCCTTCAGCCCGCAGCTCTTGGGCTTCTTTATGCCGGGCCTGCGCGAGCCCCAGCACGAACCGATGATTCGTCGAAGAAGGCGCGGCACGCTTGATATGCTGCGCAGGCTTCGCCGTCGTAATCGCAACGTCCGGCGGAGAATGATCCTTATCAACAGTGACTGGACCTGTGCTGCTTGCTTCCGGAGCCGGGTCGTTCTTCGCAATCGTTCGGTTATCGTTGACGACAACCTGATTGAGCCTGCTGTACTGAGCCGCGCCTATTGCCAGCAACAACGACGCTGTAACGCCGATCGCCACCCATCGAAGCTTCGGTGGATCGAGCAGCATAGCGAGCCTGTGCCACCAGCGCGCCTTCGGAACCGGCTGCTGAGCTACTCGCTCGAGTAGGCGCGCGGCGAAATCAACGGGCGGCTGCTCGCGTCTGAAGGCCTTTCGCAATTCATCATCAAGGCGGCTCATATCGTTACCTCCCCCAACGTGCGGCTCAGTTTATCTCTCAGACTCGAAAGCGAGCGCCGCAAGTGGCTCTTCACTGTGTTGAGCGGCATATCGAGCACGCTGGCTATTTCCCCCGGGTCGAGGTCTTCCTGGTAGCGAAGTATCACCACCAATCGGGCCTTCTCCGGCAGCGTGTCCACCACTCGCCGCAGCATCTCAGAAAGGAACAGATCATTCTCGGTCGCGTCAATCGCCGGCTCCGGCACGTCTTCAAGGCTGACTTGCGGTCTGACCTTCTGGCGCCTCGATTGATCGATGCAACGATGGCTGGTGACCTTGCGCAACCAGTACACGAGGTGCTCCGGCGATTTGATCGAGTGGAGGTTCTGGTGCAGGTTCAGAAACACTTCCTGAGCCAGTTCCTCAGCAAGCGACCGATCACGCAAGAAGTGGCACGCCATGCTGAAGACCATTCCCTGGTGCTGACGAACGATCTGCTCGAAGGCAAACTGATCGCCGAGGGCCGACCGTTCAAGCGTGTCATCGAGCCGGGCTGCCGTCGCCTTATCCAATGCGATTGTTCCTTCCCACCCCACCATACTCTAGTACGCAAGAGGCTTGATGATCGAATGCAAGTTTCTGTTGCCGCCCGTGCTGTCAAATCAGAGTTTAGGGCCACTCGAAGCAATCAAGGAAGGATCACATTTTCCATTTTCCATTTTCCATTTTCCATTTGTCATTTGTGCGGAGTTTAGGACCACTCGAAGCAATCAGGTAAGGATCACATCTCCTGAAATGGAAAATGACAAATGGAAAATGGAAAATGGAAAATGTACACGGACCTTTCACCCATCACGCTTCGTATCATTGTCGGGAGCAAACATGAGAGACCCGGGCATCGCGGCAGTTTTAAGCTTCTTCATCCCAGGCATAGGGCAGATCTACAACGGCAAGATACTTCGCGGAATCTTCTGGCTGATCGTCACTCCGGGAATCTGGATTGGAACAGGCGGATGGTTCGGCTGGGTGTGCCACATCATCTCGGCTTACACTGCGTACCGTTACGCGCGCCGGCATCCGGTGGGTTAGTGGCTCTTCGTGCCTTCGCGTCTTTGTGGCGAGTTCCCTCACGCGCTCTTGATCTCCCCGTTCCTCGCCTAAACACAGGCCGCCGCGCGCCCCTCTGAATTCCACCAACGCCGATGGTCCTGCGAACACTTCTGTGTCATCAACTTTGTCAGCAACCTGCCAGAAACTACTTCCTGTCGTTACTCGTTGCAATGCGCCGTGTTTCGCGATACTCTCGCCGCCTTAGGTTGAGCCGCGGTGATGTTTCCTTCGGCTCTCATTGGAGGTTAGCAATATGCAACGCGCAATCATCGCTTCAGCTTTAGCCATCCTCACCGTGAGCGGCTTCGCCGCCGCGCAGGACCGGACTACATTCAGCGTCGGCACTGCCACAGCTAAGCGCGGCCAGAAAGTTACCGGCGTCATCGCGGTTCCTGCCGGAGTCGACGCAGCCGCCAGCATCCCCGTCGCCGTCGTTCACGGAGCGAAGCCCGGCCCGGTACTTGCCCTGGTCTCGGGCGCGCACGGGACTGAATACGCCTCGATCATCGCGCTTGAAAAATTGATTGCGAGACTCAACCCCGCCGAGATGTCCGGGACGGTGATCATCGTGCCGCTCGTCAACATTCCTTCATTCGAGCAGAAGGTCCCGCACGTCAATCCAGTAGACGGCAAGAGCATGAACCGCATGTATCCCGGCAAGATGGACGGCACGCAGACAGATCGAGCCTCTTACCTGATCACCAAACAGGTGGTCGAGCAGTGTGATCATCTGATCGATCTGCACGGCGGCGACCTCGATGAGAGTCTGCGGCCTTACAGCTACTGGACAAAGACTGGCAACGAGAATCAGGACCGAATCTCGCGCGAGATGGTGCTGGCGTTTGGGCTGGATCACATCATCATTTCGACCGACCGGCCGACAGACCCGGCGGCCTCGCGGTATCTCGAGAACACCGCGACCACTCGCGGCAAGCCCTCGATCACTGTCGAAGCGGGCCACGCGGGAACGGTCGAGCCCGAAGACCTCTGGGCGCTGATCGACGGCTGCTTGAGCGTGATGCGCTATTTGAAGATGCTGCCGGGCGCGCCTTCGCCAATCGAGCACCCGGTGTGGGTCGAGAAGATCGTGACGATCGCTAGCGAGCAGACCGGAATCTTCTACCCGCTGGTAAAGCGCGGCACCTACGTCGAGCAGGGAATGAAAGTCGGTTATGTCACCGACTATGTCGGCAAGACGATCTTCGAAGCACGCGCGTCCGCCGCCGGAGTTGTGCTTTACATCTGCGCCGTTCCGTCAATGACCAAAGGCGCGACAATCGCGAACGTCGGCGTTGTCGCAGTTCAAAACAAGTGAGAGGGGAAAACCAATGAGCGCAATCGCTCTGACTGATCACCATCATTGTATCGGCTTTATTGAGACCAGCTCGATTGCCAAGGGCATCGAAGCTACTGACGCGATGATGAAGATGGCTGACGTTGAGCTTCTGATGACGGCGATCATCCCTCGCGGAAAGTATCTGATAATGATTGGCGGGAACGTGGCTGACGTCGAGTCGTCCGTGCGAGCCGGCCTTCAGACGGCCGCCGGTATGGTGCTGGACCACTTCATCATTCCCAACGTTCATAGCGAGCTGTTCCCCGCAATAAGGGGCCGAGTAAAAGTTGATAACGTCGAGGCCATCGGCATCATTGAAACCAAGGAAGTGGCGCCGGCGATTTATGCAGGCGACGCCGCGGTGAAGTCGGCTAACGTGAAGCTGATCGAAGCTCGGAATCAACCCGGCGGCAAGGGGCTCGTCGTCTTGGCAGGCGAAGTAGGAGCCGTGCGCACGGCGGTCGCTGCCGGGGTGGCTTCGATCAAGAAAGAAGGGATGTTGATCGCCGAGGTTGTGATCCCTTACGCGCACGAGGCCGTGCGAAAGAACGTGACGGCGTAGGGCGGTGGGCGGCTTTCGCTCAGATAATTTCGCTCAAGTAATTTCGCTCAAATAATTTCGCTCAAATAATTCGGAGGACCCCTTTTCCATAGCCCAGGCGTTTACGCCTGGGATGCCCAGGCGTTTACGCCTGGGATGGAGGGTGCGGTGACCGCCGGTTTAGCCCCATTCATGGGGCTTGTCGCGGCCTTGAGGCGAGAGGAAAACAGTCTTTTCAGCAACCCCTCTAAGCAATCATGACGCGCGTGTGAGTTTTCTCCGGAGACTGTTCCTTGGTAGAGACTCGCACTTCGACGCTGTAACCGAGACGATTCAGAATGGCGAACAGACGATCCGCCGAAAAGCCCGAGAGCCCGCCACGCATCAACTGCGATACTTTTGGCTGATCCAATCCCACGCGTTCGGCGGCTTGAGCCTGCGTCCAACCTTTCGACTGAATCAACCGAGAGATTTTCATCGCGAGTTGAGCCTTCCACATCCGATCCTCGGCGTCCGGGAATCCCAAATCGGGCGAAGACGTTTCCGCCACTGCGTTCGACCTTTTCAGCCTTCACTCTCCGGGCTTTCCTAAGGTTTTTGCGCCCAACCTTATTGCTCATCACGGCCCGATTATTCTTTATCTGGCATATCGAGGTCAACTCGTTTCTGATTCCATAGGACTCATAGAATCCCTACTCGACCGGGACAGCACCACGATTCTGGTTTGTGTCATTGCGAAACCCGTGGCAGCATGTTCATCCATCGCAACACCGCGATACTCCCTGTTCTTGCCCAGAAACCGGGAACTAAACACAACGACACGTAGTTTAACCGTTCAACCAGGCGCAGTAATCAGAGGCGGCAACTTAATAACCCGGAGGCTGGATCATGGAGACTCTTCTCAAAGATGCCCGCTACGGGCTTCGTATGCTTCTCAGGAGCCCCGGATTCACCGTCGTAGCTCTGTTGTCGCTCGCTCTGGGCATCGGCGCGAACACCGCGATCTTCAGCATGATCAGCGCGTTCTTGTTTGCGCCGCTTCCCGTTGAACAGCCCGCTCAGCTTGTGTCGATCTTCACCACCGACGTCAAGAACCCAGGGCCGATGCCTACCTCGCATCTGAACTTCGTCGACTATCGCGACAAGAACGAGGCGTTCACCGATATCTTCGCTTACACGTTCGCGGGCGTGAGCTTCAGCAGCCCGGGCGGCGAGTCGAAAAATCTCGCGGCGCAAGTCGTCTCCGGCAACTACTTCGACGTGCTCGGCGTGAAAGCGGAACACGGCCGCACTTTTCTTCCCGATGAAGACAAGACGCCCGGTACTCATCCGGTCGTCGTGTTGAGCTACGCCGCGTGGCAGCGCGATTTCGGCGGGGACCCGGGGATCGCCGGCAAAACGATCTCGCTCAATCGTCACGACTTCAATGTCGTAGGCGTCGCTCAAAAAGATTTCACCGGGACGGACATCGGAGGCGGACCCGACCTGTGGGTCCCGATGATGATGCACGACGTCATCCAGCCGGGCTTTGACTGGTACAACACACGGCGAGGGCTGTTTCTGTTCATGGCCGGACGGCTCAAACCTGGAATCAGCACAACCCAGGCGCAAGCGTCGATGACCGCGCTCGGTTCGCAGCTCGAGCAGGAATACAAAAAGGACAACGAAGGCCGCAACGTAAAACTCGTTCCGCTGCTCACGGCCCGCAAAGAC
>JBGQGO010000086.1:0-13789 GCA_041497455.1 Blastocatellia bacterium
CGGCCACTTCTACACGCCGAGCGGCCGTCTTATCCAGCGCGAGTACAACAACCGATCCTTCTACGATTATTATCTGAAGCGAGGCGACAAGGACGCGGTTCAGCGCACCGAAGAGAAACGTACCGACACGGGGCGGACGGTTTACGGCGGCGGAGGGATTCAGCCTGATGTGCTGGTGAAGTTCCCGTCTCAAGAGGTCGAGCTTCAGCGAACGTGGATCGAACCCGTGTTTCAATTCACACGCGCTCTGGTTGCCGGCAAGATTGCGGGACAACCTGAGTTTAAGATCGACGGGGCGTGCGATCACAAGCATCGCCTTGCAGCGCGAGACTATCCGGTCAGCGACAAAGTGCTCGTAGCGTTTAAGAACTTTCTCCACGAGCACAAGGAGCTGAAGGCCGACGAGACGCGCGTTGACAAGGATGCAGACTGGCTCAAACGGCGAATCCGCTACGAGGTGACTACAGCGGCTTTCGGCGAGGAGAATGCTCGCGCGGCGCTCGCCGATGGGGACCTGCAGCTCCAACGCGCGGCCGCCGAGGTTCCGAAGGCGAAGGCGTTGGCTGATGACATTCGTCGAGTGCGCGCTGCAGCCCGCGGAGATATTCGGAGGACCTGAGAGGAGTCCGTAGTCCGTAGTCCGTAGTCCGTAGTCCGTAGTCCGTAGCTATCACTCAACTGACCAACTGACCCCGGACTACGGACCACGGACTACGGACTACGGACCACGGACTACGGACTCACTACGAACTGTCACAAAGAATGAGCGCGGCCCGGCACAAGTCCGGGTCGCGCTTTCTCGTCTTGGCACAAGAGCGCAGCATCGGCGCTCCGTGCTATACTCGCCGCATAGAAAATCTCCATCGCAGTTTGAGAGACCTCATTGAAGGAAAGGCAGCATCAAAACTCGGAGATGATTCGCCTGTGGACGACGGTGATCGTCCGGGTGATCTTCCTGCTGGCCGGCTTGCTTATCGTTAGCTGGATGCTCTACGAGATTCGTACTTTGCTGCTGTTGTTGATCCTATCGATTTTCTTTTGCTACTTGATTGCGCCGATGGTTCACGTCCTCGAGCAGCCCCTCTACATTGGCAATCACGAACTTCGACTCCCGCGCGCTATTGCGCTTGCGCTGGTCTATGTGCTGATCGGGACGGCGCTGTTCGTGGGCTTTCGGCTGATCTGGCCGCCAATGTCGGAGCAGATAAGTGAGCTGGCAAAGAATATGCCGAAGTACGCCGAGTCGGCCAAGAACACGACCAACAATGTAGTCAATGGCGCGAATAGCTGGATGCGGCACCTCAAGCTGCCACAGGAGTCGCGCGACTATCTCCTGGACCATTTCAAGGACCTGGCTGGATCAGCGCTTCCGTGGTTTGAATCTCTGGTTGGAGGATTGGTCGGCCTCGTTCCGTATCTGACTTGGCTCATCCTGGTTCCGGTACTCTCATTTTTTCTTCTCAAAGAAGCGGTGTCGTTTGAACAGAACCTGATTGCGCTGTTGCCAAGCGAGCGATTGCAGAAGCGGGTCCACTGGTTGCTGATGGACGTCAGCCGAACGCTTGCCGCTTATATCCGCGCGCAGATTACTTCGTGTTTGGTGGTCGGCACAGTGGTCATGATTGGGCTGAGTCTGATCGGCGCGCCCTACCCGGTAGTGCTCGGGGCGATAGCCGGGTTGCTGGAATTCATCCCGCTGGTCGGTCCGTTGATCTCGTCATCCATCATCTTCGGTTTGACGCTGACCGTCGGATTCAAGACCGCGTTGATTGTCGCGTTGTTCCTCGCAATTCTCCGCATGCTGCAAGACTATTTCATCTATCCTCGAATAGTCGGCCACGGTATCAAGATGCACCCGCTGGTAGTCATAGTGGCTATTCTCGCGGGTGCGGAGATCGGCGGGCTTATTGGCATTTTCCTATCCATTCCGGTGGTTGGTCTGGTTATAGTGTTCTATAACCACTACCTGGCATTTCGCGGCATTCAGAATCTTCGCGTAGTGATTCCGTCGGAGCACGCCGAGGGCGAAGCTGTGCCTCAACCCTCGGCTTCGGAGCCGGCCGAGTCACTTCTCGAACAGTAGATAGCTCTTCAGAATCGTTCACTTGCGCTGGGCGTCTGCAACACGCTCCCGGATGAATTGATCGGCCTCAGCTTCCGCCATCTCGCCGGAGACTGTGTACACACGGCGAGCGAGCGCTGCTCCTGGCGCCGCAAGCTCGATGTCCCGTGTGTCAATGATCACGTAGAACGGCGTGCCCCACTTTCGCTTATCGCCAACGGCGCGCCGGTACTTGTAGTGCGAGGAGTTCTTTCTTTGATCGCGTTTCCTGGTCTCAACCACGAGCGGGTAGTCAATACCTATCCGGCCGATGTGAGTGCGCAGCTCGGCGGCGTCCGAGTATTCCGCGACGCCAACCACGCCAAGCCCGCGCTCGCGATACTTGGTCCATAGGCGTTCCACAATGTGACCGTTTCGATTGCTGTTCGGGCACCAGCCTGCGAAGTACTCGACGATCACCATGCTCTTGCCTTGCGCATAATCGCGAAGGTCAAACGGACTGCCTCCGACAGTCTCGTACGTGAAGCTGTAGAAATCCAGCTTGCGCTCGATGATCGGGGCATAGTCCGGCTTGGCGTCGCCGGCCGCAACACTCGCCGGAAGTTCTAACGGCTTGGTGGAAGACGGGACGGGCGGAGCCGCGATCATCACCGACGCCAAAAGCAAGAGTATGAAGCCGGGGTGTCTGAACATAATTGTTTTGGCCGTGCCTCGTTGTTTGTTTATACTTCTTCCCTATGCGAATGTACGGCGACCACCAGTTCCCGGGCAAGCTCTTCATCGTCGAGGGCATTGACGGGTCCGGCAAGTCTACACAACTGAGCCTCCTCCAACAGTGGCTGAGGCGCGAAGGGTACATGGTGTTCTTCAGCGAGTGGAACTCGTCTCCGCTGGTCAAGGAGACAACTCGCCGCGGCAAGAAGAAGCAGATGCTGACCCCCACAACCTTCTCGCTTCTTCACGCAACCGATCTTGCGGACCGTATCGAGCGCCACATCATCCCGCCCTTGAAAGCCGGAGCCATCGTGCTTGCAGATCGCTACATCTACACCGCATTCGGGCGCGACACTGCACGCGGCGTCAGTCCGCATTGGGTGCGCGAGCTCTACAAGTTCGCCGTCAAACCGACCATCGCTTTCTATTTCCGCGTACCGCTCGACGTTTCGCTTAAGCGAATCCTCAGCGCGCGTGCCGCGCTGAAATACTACGAAGCTGGAATGGATCTGGGTTTGAGCGACGACCTGGAAGAGAGCTTCGAGTTGTTCCAGGGCATGATCAGTCACAAGTACGAAGAGATGGTCGACGAATTCGGACTGCGGGTGATAGATGCCACTCGTTCGATCGAAGAGCAGCAGAACGAGGTGCGCGCCATCGTCGAGCGCGAGCTTATCGACGTACCCAAGCGCCCCATGCCCGCGTATCCCATGATGAATTTCGATTTCCGGGAGGACTGAATCGAGCTTGGAGAATCGGCCGAACAACCACACGTTTGAGTTCTACGGCGAGGGCTTGCCGGGCGTTGACCTGTCGGAGCTTCGCGGCAGGCTTATCGTCATCGAAGGGCCGGATGGAGTTGGGCGCTCGACTCAGGTGGCCATGCTCAAGGCGTGGCTGGAATCGAACGGCCACGCGGTGCTGGACACCGGCATGACCAGATCGGCGCTTGCAGGGAAGGGAATCAAGCAGGCCAAGGCGGGCATAACGCTGGGTCCGATCTCGCTGACGCTCTTTTACGCGACCGATTTCGCGGACCGGCTCGAGAACGAGATGATACCGGCGCTGCGTGCGGGGTTCATTGTTCTTACGGATCGCTACATCTACTCGTTGATCGCGCGCTCGATTGTCCGGGGTCTGGAGCCAAGTTGGATCAAGGCTTGTTATGGACTGGCGCTGAAGCCCGATGCCGTTTTCTACCTGCGCGCGAACATCGGCGGCTTGATCCCGCGCGTGTTGAGCAGCCCGGCCGGGTTCGATTACTGGGAATCGGGAATGGACATTCACCTCGGGGATGACTTGTACGACAGCTTTGCCGAGTATCAAACGAGGATGCTATCGGTGTTCGACTCGATGAAAGACGAATACGGCTTCGAGGTCATCGACGCGACTCAGCCGATAGACGTGATCTATCGAAACCTTCAACGCCGAATCGGCCGCATATTGAGAGAACTCTGAGACTCCTCGCTTGCAATCGGCCCGCTCATCGGTCACTTTCAGCCAACAACGTAGTCAGTTCCTCAGCGGTGATTTGATAAGCCTCGTTGCAGAAGTGGCAGATCAACTCAGCGCCGTTATCCTTCTCGAGCATGTCCTCGACCTCTTCTCGGCCGAGCGCCGAGATGATCAACAGCGCGCGGTCGCGCGAGCACTGGCAATAGAAACGCGGCTCTCTCTCTTCAAGCACCAGCACGTCGAGATCGCCCAGCACCGCTTTGAGCATCTCGATTGGTGAGAGACCCTCACGCACCATGTCCGTGGCGTATGGCGCTCGCGAAATGTTCCGCTCGAGATGAGCGGCAAGGCCGTCATCCGCGCTTGGCATCATCTGCACGATGTAGCCGCCGGCCGCGGCCACGCGCAAGCTGTCGAGCGAGAACTCGGCAGTCAATGACTCAGAAGAACCGTGTCCGTTTCCGGGCTGCCCGGCTTCGACGCCGTCAATGGTCATCAGCACGCCGAGGCTCACAGCGGAATTCACCTGTTCAGATCTCGCCAGATAATAGGCAATGTCTTCGCCGATCTCGCCCGACACGATCGGCACCATCCCGCGATAGGGCTCTTTCATCAAGCCGATGTCAAACCCCGCGTCGCGCGTGACGTAAAGCTTGCCGCCGCCGACTACGGCGCGCACGTCGAGCTTGCCGAGCGTATTCATCGCGGTCGCGTCGGCTTCGGGATTCAAACGTAGCCGCGCACGTTGCCGCTAGGATCCGCCTGCGCGATGATGTCGCCGATAGGGCCGTCGCAATCGAAATGGACGGTCAGCTTCTCGAGGTCCTTCACTCCACTTCCCAAAAGCAACCCACCCGTAAGCGTGCGCCCCAGGGCCGCCGAAGCCGTCGGAGAAGTGCGATGGCGGCGGCATGCTTCGCCGACAAGGTTGGTCGTTACAGCAGCCATGCATCGAAGCTGATTGTCGGCAGCCGTCGCGTGAATTAGCTTGTCATTGGTCATTAGTCCCAGGGATGACTAGGTAGCACATTTCTTGGATTGCTCTGTCAAGAGCCCGATCGCGTGGGGCAGCGAGCTGCGAATCGCGGTGAAGTTCTGAACCGCGCCGCGCGTGCTCCCGGGAAGGTTGACGATCAAGGTCCGGCCTCGTATGCCGCACACCGCGCGCGACAGCGGCGCAAGCGGAGTCTCGTCGAGGCTCCGAAACCGCATCAACTCCGCGAGCCCCGGAGCTTCCTTCTCTATCACCGCTCGCGTAGCCTCCGGCGTGTTGTCTCGAGGCGCGAACCCGGTCCCGCCGGTAGTGAGAATCAGATTCACATCGCCTCTGTCGGCGTATTCTCGAAGCTTTGCAGAGATCAAATCGCGATCATCCGAAACGATTTCAGTCGCGGCAATCCGGCCGCCAAGCTTCTCAAGTTCGGCGACCACCGCGGGGCCAGACCTGTCCTCGCGCTCACCTCGTGAAGCCGAGTCGCTTATGGTCAACACCGCCGCTACGATTTCAACTCTCGCCATTTTCTTTCCATAAGTCTCGCAACTGACTGGGGACAGTTAGTCGATAGTATTGCGGCGTCGGGAGCGGTTTGTAAACACCGCTATCTTGAACTCGCATCGAATACCAAATGGGAGGGCGGCATCTCCACTAGCGGAATAGAAGACTGCGATACGGCAAACATTAAGATACGTAGGCGAGGCCCATTGGTCCATCACTCTGCAAAAGACGTAAAGAGCGCGTGGAAAGACAGTGAATCAAGATTCCAGCAACGCCTGCATTTTCGCCGCGAGTGCACACCCCGTTATCCCAGGATAAACGCGAGAGTGACTAGTGCGGTTCGGGTGTTGAAGCCAGGTGTGCGTCGAAGACATAGTTAACGAGTCATTGGCCAATCCGTCCTTAGGCCATTCCCGTGGCTCGCGGCCGTTCGTCGCCTCTTCTAGAGCACGCGCGTGCTAGGTTCTTCTTACGTCAGTCCGTTGCTGAACTTGGGTGTTCCTCCTAGCTCAGGCCAAGCTGGTCACGGCTTGCGGAGTGTATATCGAACCGGTGGGCTTTAGATCGCTTCGCATTAGTATGACTTGTGTCGCTATGAACGTTTCACTCTCAAAGCCGCTTGCGATCAATGCCTCTGCTACGACGGCGGCGTTACGCGGCACGCGAATGCGGCCGATCGTCAGGTGAGGCGAGAACCTTCGCTTCTCGCGCTCGAAGCCTTCTCGCGCCAGCTCGTCGTCGATGTTCGAGTAAAGTTGTTGCAGGAGTTCAGGAACGTTTGAAAAGCCAATCCACAACACTCGCGGGCTTCGAGGCGAAGGGAAACACCCTGCTCCGCCGACCTCGACTTCAAACGGACTGATCCCGTTTGCGGCGCGTTCGAGTGCTTTGCTCACGCGCTCTAGTCGGGACGCCTGGACGCCGCCGAGAAACTTCAAGGTCAGATGAATGTTCGACGGCTTAGTCCAACTGATCTGAGCTTCGATCTGACGCAAGGTCTCTTGAAGTCTGTTTATTCGCTCTCTGATCGACTCAGGTATCTCGATGCAGATGAACGTGCGAACATCGCTGGCGCGCGGCTGTTCATGTGATTCTTTTCGTCCCCTCATGATTCAACGGGGCTCTTCCAGAAGGCGCCAGGCTGCGACTCTCGCCCTCGAATTGCTTCGCAGGAGGCCGCGAGTCTGGAATGCGCGGCCTCCCGTCGAGGTTGAAGGTTAGAACTGAATCCGTCCGCTAACCTGAATGGCTCTCGGTCTGTAAAACGTCTGCGCCAGCGGGAAACCGTTCGGGTTCGGAACGATTTGCGTCGTGATGGCACCGAAGTTAGCAGGGTCTTCCAGGTTTGGAGTCGGGTCCTGGAAGTTTGGATGGTTGAAGATGTTGAAGAAGTCGAAGGCGAGCGTGAAGCTCACTCGTTCGGCGATCTTCGTTTGCTTGCCGATGGAAGTGTCGAGCTGCCAGTGTGACAGCCCGCGCAGCACGCCTCTTCCAGCTCTGCCGTCCGAGTCTAGCAGCACCGGGCGGAAGCTCTTGATCGCCTGCTCCGGATCGGCGAAGAGGTTTAGACCAGAGCCGGTCTTTGAGTGGTTAAGCCCGGTGCCGACTTTGGCGGTGGGTATCGCGCCGGTTCCATATCCGAATATCACCGTGCCGCCGAAGGTCTGTCCCGAAAAATTCTGAGTCACCTGTACCGGCTGGGCGCTTTCAGCGTGGAAGATCCCCGACGTGTACCAGCCGCCTATCAACCTATCGACCCACGTGCCTGTGCTAAACATGCGGTCCTTGCCGAACGGAAGATCGTATACACCGTTCATGTTTAGCTGATGGCGCCGGTCATAGAACGATGGTCCGTACTCGATGTCCGGAAAGAAGCTGCTCGCAAGCTCATTTGCCGCATTCTGAACCGCGCCGACTTGATCCAGCGACTTCGACAGCGTGTAGTTCAAGTCAAACGTCAGACCGTTCGAGTTTCGTTTGTGCAAGCTTACGATCAACGCGTGGTAATTCGACCGTCCCCCGTTGGCGCGGAAAAACAGATCGAGCGCTTGCTGGTTGTTGTATGGAGTCGGCGTGAAAAAGTCGATGCCGAGGTTCCAGATGTTGTTCAGATTGCCGGCGATGAAATCACCGGTGAAGGCTCCTGCCAACACGCCGGTGGTTCCGGGGCCAAGCTGATTCTCGAACCACGCCTGCGCTTTCACTTTGTCAGGCGCTGTGCCGCCGCGGAGTTGTGTAGCGACATTGTCGAATGCCTGGGAGAAGATCTGGCCCGACTTCTTGTCCTTGAAGAAGACGGGGTCAGAGTTGAGATTGTAGCTCTGATAAAGCTCCCGGCCGAGCCTTCCGATATACCCAACCTCAATCAGCATCTTCCACGGCAGCTCGCGCTGAATCGTGAAGTCGATGTTGTGATTGCGAGGGTCCAGCAGCCTCGGGTTGTCGAGGAATGACAGAAGCTCGCCGAAAGGCTTGTCAGGAACGATGGGTGATTTCGCAGCGGTGTTAACGGGTACAGGAATGTCTCCGTCTATCCCGGCACGGAACGGATCGCCGTTCTTGTTCTTGGGTCCGAGCACCGACAGCGTCTGCGCGAATCCCACTCCCAGCATCGGTATGATCACCGTTGCGACCGTGTTGGCGCGGTCGTAGGTGAGTGCATAGCCGCCGCGCATCACAGTCTTCCGCTCGCCGAAGACTTTCCCCAGGAAGCCGTCCTTGAAGGAAGGCTGCCAGGCGACCGATATGCGAGGTGAGAAATCCTTGCGGTTGATGTCGAAGACCCCACCACGGCCTGTCTCATTAATTGGAATGTAGGCGAGATCCGGGTTAAAGATGTCACCGTTCAAGGCTGCGGCTTTCTTCTGTCGCAGGTAGTCGTTCACGTCAACCAGCTTCTTCACGTCATCCTTGTAGACGGCGACCGACTGACGGTTCTGCGTGTCGGTGGGCGGCGTGTGCCACTGATAGAGCAGCCCGTATGACACTGTGAAGGATGGCTTCATTCGCCACACATCCGCGAAGTAGAACTCCCAATGATGCAGGATGGTGTCGTTGGTCAGCCCGGTCCCAACCGGCAGCGGCTGGAGCTTGGCGTCGCGCACGGCCAGATAAGAGACACGGTCGACAATTCCCAGCACACCGGCGAAGAGCTGGTTGTAGCGTTGAATGTCGCCAGGCTGCAGGCAGCCTGACGTGACTCCTGGGCCGCAAATTGGAGGTCTCTGAGACGCAGGGATTTGCACATTCCCGCTCGCGCCGATTTCGGCGACCGGCGTGCTGACCGAGCCGACTACCTTATCGTCGCGGAAATGGAACGTTGCGATCCTGCGGAAATCGCCTCCGAATTGGACGGTATGAGCACCCCTGGTCCAGGTCACGTTGTCGAGGAATTGGTTAGTCGCGCTCTTTATGGACTGCTTGCGCGCGCGCTGCGTGTCCACGTCGATAGGTTGATCGAGAATGGACGGAGCGGAGTTTGCGCCGGCGATGTCGACCGCCACATTGAACCCCGATATCGTAGTCGGCGAGATGGCGTCGAACACGCTGTTGTCCATGATGTAACCGTAGCGGAACTCATTCACCAGGTTTGATCTGAGAGTGCCGATCGTGGCGAACGTGAGATTGCGAGGCCTTTCGGGGAAGTTGTTTCCACCCACAAGGTGAACCAGGTCATTTTGATTTGCGGCCGTGGCCTTCACTTCCTGGCCCGCGGCTTTGCCCTCAAACGACCAGTTTTTGTTTATCTGGTAATCCAGCCTCAGCACACCGTAGTCAGTCGTTAAAGTGTTCGGGTAGTTGAAAGTGAAGCCGGTCGTGTTGAGCCCATCGCCAACCGAATTGTCATTGCCGGTAGGCATCAACCCAAACGAGCGGAGTATCCCGGGATTTGCTCCGAGGTTGCGGGGATCGAGCGTTTTCGGGTTCACCGTTATGACGTTGCCGTTGGCGTCCAGGAATTTGAGGATTCCGCTCTTTAAGCTGTCGGTAGGCACGATGCGAGTTCCCTTTTGCGAGCCGGGTAGCCGGCGCCCTTCATAGTTGAAAAAGAAGAACACTTTGTCCTTCCAAACTGGCCCGCCCAGCGACAAGCCGAATCGATTGTCGACCAGGGGTGGACGCTTTAGCCCGAGACGGTTGCTATCCCAACTGTTGGCATTCAGCACGGCGCCCTGATAATACTCATAACCCGAACCGTGAAGCTGATTGGTTCCACGCTTAGTGACGAACGTCACCTGAGAGCCTGCCGAGCGCCCGAACGTCGCGTTCGGATTTGCAACAGTCACACGCAGCTCGTCGATGGATTCAGCCGTGACCGGAATGATGGTTCGGAACGGCAAGCCGATGACGTTGTCCGAAACGTCTATGCCGTCGAGGTTAAAAGTGTTCTGATCGGCGCGCGCGCCGGTGACCTCGCCGCCGGTGGTTATGCCCGGCTGCAACGTCAGCAGGCTGGTAGCTTGCCGATCGGCGTTGGGCAAACGGGCAATGCGGTCCGAGTCGATCACGTTGCCAACAGACGAGTCGTCTTTCTGCAACTGGACTTCTCCTGCGGCTGATACGGTGACCTGCTCCTCGGCGCCTCCTGGCTGCATCGAGATATCAACGTTGATGGATTTCGATACCTGCGCAGCCACGGATGAGACAGCTGACTTTCGAAATCCCTTAGCGTCTACGACGATGTCGTAATCGCCGGGCTCGAGGCTGGGGAAAACGTACCGGCCTTCTTCGTTCGTAGTGGCGGTTTTTTCAGCGCGAGTTTCTTTGTTTTTCAGCGTGACGGAGGCGCCGACGACAACTGCGCCATTGGCGTCTGTCACAATGCCTGTGATCCTCGATGTCGTCGCCGTCTGTGACAATGCGCTCACAGGGAGCGATGATACGAGAAGAGCCAAGACCAAAAAGAAGCGAGCGGTTTTCATGGTTTCCTCCTACGGAATTTGCGAGACCGTTTTTTAGGCGGCTCCATGCAGGCGACGCTGGGGGTTTTTGCTCGGCTATTCACCTCAACGAGCCCGCGGCTGAAGGTTAGCAGTGAATAGGCACATGGGTTGCCACACAGTATCGATCTGAGGTCAGCACCGAAGTGTTATGAGGCCGTCTCGTTTATGAAGCGCGAACCGGCATTATTAGCTACTTCGTGAATTACGAAAACCGATTAGTGCAAGATACAAAGCAATCGAGGCGCATACAATATCCCAGGAGCGAAGATAGATCAAGGTGAACCGGGTGTTTCTTAAGGTGCAATTCTCTGTGGTTTCTCTCACGTGCTTGGCGTCTCTGCGTTGAGTGTTTTTCCGCGTGGTCACTTCTTCGCGAAGCATGTAAGGGCGTCCCTCCTTAGAAACCACCCGAAGCTGTTTAATGGAATCAACTGGTAGGTTTCTAATGCGGCATTGGCCCGAAAAAAGGGCAGGGATGCTCTGTGGCCGCCCCTCCTCTCATTTTGAAGAAGGCGCGGCCACGGAGGGCCGCCCGTACAGGTTTGAAACTAGAGGCCCACAAAGCTGCCGCCAATCACTGCTTAGGCAGCAGCGTGAAGCTTACGTTCGCTCCCTGCTCGATCGTCAGGCTCTTAACTTTGCCTCCCTCCATATCGAACTGCACGGCGTGCGGCGTCGCGACATCGCCGGCGTTCTTCAGATCGTTGATGCTCGTGCTGCTCGAGGTCATCCCGAGCGGTTTGAAGATGCGGTCTCGAATGAAATCATCCCATCGCTTTCCCGAGACGCCCGCGACGATCTGACCGGCAGCCAGATACATGATGTTCTGATAGCCGAACCTCGAGCGAAAGCTCCATGTAGGTTTCAAGTAACGAACGCGCTGGACTATCTCGTCGCGGCTGTATGAAGTGCCGTACCAGAGGAAGTCGCCGCGTTCCAGTCCGCTGCGATGACACAAGAGATCGCGGACCGTCAGCTCGCGTGTGACGTAAGGATCGAAGAGCTGAAAGCCGGGAAGGTACTTTGTCGCCGGGTCATCCAATTTGAGCTTGCCTTCATCGGCAGCATAGCGATCGACGCCGAGGTGAAGGCTTTCGAGGACGAGCCGATTGCAAACAGCGTCTTCTCGTCGACCGGAGTGGCGACGCCGAGCTTGCGCACGCCGTAGCCTTTGGCGAAGACGATCTGATCGTTCTTGACGATTGCGATTGCGAGCCCCGGAACGTCCCAGTCCTTGAGAGCCTTGTTGACGTACTCATCGAAATCTTTCGAAGGCGCTTCCTGCGCGTAGCCGAATTGGCTTGAAGGAAGCACCAGCAGCAGCAGCAGAACTATTAACCGAATAGCCTTCGTCCGTTTCATAGGAATAACCTCCAACTTCCTAAACACCAACGCAGTTGGTGGACTCCACCTGCCGCAGCCTATTTGGACTCCGGCGGCCTATTTGGACTGCGCCGCCTGTTCCGCATTGAACGACTATCGCATGGGTGGCGGCGCTTTTGTTTGCGTGTAGAAGACACTACCAAGAGACCTGGTTCTGCGGCCGCTCACTCCAAATATGCAAAAGCGCCGCCACCCATGCGACAGTCGTTGAACGCGGAACAGGCGGCGCAGTCCAAATAGCTGCCGCCCCCGCTCCTCTTGGGTTAGTCGTCTTCACAATATCGACTCCTTTGCTTCGCATTGCCGCGGGCGGGAAGGTTAGCCGCGCGGCTAAACAGAGCTGTAAAAACCAATGAAGTGACTTTGCGAATCCACAATCTCTTCACCCTCAACAACCCGCACTCGCTCATAGCTGCCATCCGGCTGAAGGCGCCGAGCCTTCACGTTGTCCCGCAAGCACACGTCCAGAACTTCTTCTTTCAAGTGCTTTCTCAAACGCGGATCTTCGATTGGCGCGAGCAGCTCGACGCGGCGGTCAAGATTGCGTTGCATCCAGTCCGCGCTGCCGATGTACACGTCTTCTTCGCCACCGTTCATGAAATAAAAGATCCGGCTGTGTTCCAGGAAGCGGCCCACGATACTTGTGACGCTGATCGTGTCTGACAGTCCCGGCACTCCCGGCCTCAACGCGCAGACTCCGCGCACCAAAAGATCGATGGGCACACCCGATTGCGAAGCTTCGTAGAGCGCGCGAACCAGCTTGGTGTCGGTCAGACTGTTGACCTTGGCTATGATCCGGGCGGGGCGTCCATTCTTCTGATGCTCGATCTCGCGTTCGATCAGGGCGGTCACTCGCTCGCGCAGGTTCACCGGCGCTACCAGCAAGCGGCGATACTCGATCTGCTTCGAGTATCCCGTCAGATAGTTGAAGAGTTCGGTTGCGTCCGCGCCGAAGTGTTCGTCGGCCGTGAACAGGCCAATGTCGGTGTAGATGCGCGCGGTCGCTGGATTGTAGTTCCCGGTACCGATGTGGACATACCGCCGAAGCGAATCCCCTTCGCGGCGCACTACCAGCGCGAGCTTGCAATGAGTCTTCAATCCAATCAGCCCGTACACGACGTGAACTCCCACGCGCTCGAGGCGTCTCGCCCACTCGATGTTGCTCTCTTCGTCGAAGCGGGCCTTCAACTCGACGAGCACCGCGACCTGCTTGCCTTTCTCGCACGCCGCCATCAAGGCTTTCACCACCGGCGAGTCGGGTCCGGTTCGATACAACGTCATCTTGATCGCCTGCACATTCGGATCGTCCGCCGCGGCGTTGATGAAGTCGATCACTGGCGAAAAAGAGTTGTAGGGATGATGAACGAGCACGTCGTGGCGTCTGATGACATCGAACATCGACTCCTCTGTTCTGAACGCAGGGGGCGCCGAAGCGATGAGCGGTTTGTCCTTCAGAGCGGGCTGGTCGAGTTTATAGAGCGCCATCAAGTCGGGCATGTTGAGCGGCCCATCGATCGTGTAGACATCCTCGGCATTCAGTCGCAGCGAACTCGCCAAGTAGCGCACCATCTCACCGGGCATCGATGCGGCTACTTCGAGCCGCACCGCAGTGCCGAATCGCCGCTTGCGCAGTTCGCGCTCGACGGCTTGCAACAGGTCATTCGCTTCGTCTTCACGGATTTCAATGTCGGCGTCGCGCGTCACCCTGAACGCATTCAGCTCGCTTGCGCGCATGCC
>JBGQGO010000087.1:0-13764 GCA_041497455.1 Blastocatellia bacterium
AGCCGTTGCATCAGCGTCGAGATGATGTGGCTGCGCACCGCTTCGTTCTCAGGCTTTGCTGTCTCGTTCAGCTCCTGCCACGGAATCACGCCGAGGATGCTGATGTTCATCACGATATAGATCGCGGCTACGGCAACTATCGAGTATATGATCGCGCGAGGAATCACGCGACCCGGGTCTTTCACTTCACCGCCGAAGAAGCAAACGTTGTAGTAGCCCCAATAGTCGTACACCGCTACGAGCATCGCCGCGCCCATTCCTTGAAAGAACCCGAGCGACGGGGTGAATGCGTCAGGCGGAAAGTCGAAAGCACGCGCTTTGTCGAAGTTCGAGACGCCCGCAACTATCACCCACAACACCGTGACCAGCACGCCTACCCACAGGTAGCCAGAGAGCCGCCCGATGATGGTGATCTTGCGGTAAAGCAGGAAGACGGCAATGACTATGGTGCCCATCGCTACCAACGTTGCTGCGGTGAGGGCTACGCTTGCGTTGAGCGTGCCGATCAGTGGAAGCTGGATTTGAAGGTCTCGCGCGAAGAAGCTTGTATGCAGTCCAGGCCAGATGAACGCTGCGTACTGTGACAAACCGATGCAACCGGAAGCGATCGAAAGCGGCGCACTGAAGGTGAGTTGCCAGATGAAGAGGAACGAGATCATCCGGCCAAGCTTGGATGGGTTGTAGATCTCTTTCAGATAACGATATGAGCCGCCCGAGCGCGGCATGGCCGCTCCCAGCTCAGCCCACACCAATCCATCGCACATAACCAGCACGGCCCCGAATATCCATCCGAGCATTGCTTGAGGCCCGCCCATCGCCGCGACTATCAACGGTATGGTGATGAACGGGCCGACGCCAATCATGTCGATCATGTTCAGCGTGGTGGCGCTTGCGAGGCCGACGCCCCGAATCAACTGTGGACCGTGATCTGCTCCTTCACCAGGATCGGGATTGGCGTTGGTGGTTCTTTGATTAGGTTCTTGCGCGTTCGTGGTGTTCGACATGTCGAGTCCGTTCGACGGGAATCACTTCACCATCGGCCGAGGGAGCGCAATGCGCTGTTGCTTGGATGGCGGAAAGAGTCTAAACCAAAACTTGTTTGGCGAAAAACCGATTTGCGGACAGGCTATTGGCTTATCTGAGGCGGCCTGTTTAGTTGACCCGGGGGTGGCTGCATTCCCGTGCCCGGTTGCAAAAAGGTCTTCGGGATGTAGATGAATACCCAGTCCTCGTAATTGTCAAGCGCAAAGTACGCGTTTGCTGCCTTGCCTTTCTTTTTGGGCGCGACGCCTACGATTGGCGCGTTGCTTTGACCTGGCGCACCAGTCTGGAAAAGGTGCGCCAGCGGATCGTTGATATCGTCGTCGTCGTCATCGTCGTCTAAATCGTCGGAGGCCTGCCCAGGCCGTTTGGTCTTTGGATCCCCGGGGTTGGCGGGATTGATAAGAGGAGGCTGCTGCCCCGAAGCACCGCTGCCGGGCGTTTCAGTAGAGGAGGACGGATTAGACTTGCCGAAGACGGTTTTCACAGGCGGGCCCGCCAAAAGTTGATACTCAATCGGGATTGGATTTTGCGTCTGAGCAGCCCACGCTTGCAGGAATCTCGCGAGCCTGGGATCGCGTGCCCTGACGGGCTCCCACTCCGAGTTGGACACCGGTTCTATCATCGCTGACGGCCTGACAAATTTTCTTTCATTCACGCCGATCGTGATGCCGTCACGCAGTTTCGCTAATTCGGTGAGATAGCCATAGGCAGGTCGAACGCTAAGGTTAATTGACCCAACGCGGACGCCGCCGTTATAGTAGCGAGCTATTCCCTCCGCCATCTGCTCGCCCCGATATATCATCTCGATTTCTTTGTCGCGCTGCACTTGCATCTGCACGTTAGGAACGATCGACGAAGCAAGCACGATACTCATAACGCCAAGCGCAAGCAGCAATCCAAGCAGCGCCCATCCCTGCTCGCCAGAGCGCGGCGAGTCAGCAGTACGTTGAACTCTTGTGAATGGTAGAAGCATCATTTCGGCCTCTCTTGCAACTGCACGCGCCTCTTGATGTCGTATTGCGTGAGCGTGACATCGATGCCATCTGCTGTTATCGCATCCACGCGCCAGATTCCCATGATTGTGTCGCCGATTTTCGCTCGCTTGATCTCTTTGGTCGCGCTGAGCTCAAGCACTGCGTAATTATACTGCGGTTGATTGAGCGTGCCGAGTCTCCCCTTGTATATGAACTGCGGCTCGGGCGCTGGCTGAACAACGAACTGAATCGAGTTCGAATTCTCGGCCGGGTTGCTTTTTGATTTTACTTCGATGTTCATGCCTCGCGCCATGGAGTAGTCTCCGGGCGAGATCTCCGTCGAAAGCTGAGTCTCGCTTAGCCGCTTAGTAACCCTTGGCGAGCCGTCAATGAGCATCTGCGCGTCGGCCGGAATCTTGTTGCCGGTGACCACGAGCGTCACCGGCCGCGGAGTGCCTGCCACCGCTGTCTGCGGCTGAAGCGATATGAGCTGAATAGGAGGTGGTGGCGGCGCCTCCTTTGGCGCCTCTGGTGGCGGCACCCAATAACCAAAGATATTCCCTCGGCTGCCTGGCGCGCTCTTGCCTCCACCGCTCGAAGCCAACCTCAGATTGAGCGGCGTCAAGTCTGAAAGCAGCGCTTGCATCAAAGCTTCCTGCTGCGCAGCAGCGCCCAACTGCCGCGTCTTCGGGGCTGCAGGCGCCGATGCGTTCGCCGGCGCCGATGAGCCAGCCGCCACAGCACCAGGCTGAGGGTTGCGCTTAGGCTTGGACGCCGGACCCTTGAGGAAGAACTGGTAAATAACAGCCGCGACAAGGCCAACGCCTAACGCGGCCAGAAGAATTCGCTTGATCTTCTCTGATGATGAACTTCGCTTTGCCATTCGTTACTTCTCGGCGGAGCATGGAGTTCAGGCTTTAGCCTGGGTTCTGTTTAGCGGACATAAGACCAGGCTAAAGCCTGAACTCCATGCTCCGTGCTACATCGGCTGAAAGTATGCCGACATCTCGATCGTTAACATGATCCCGGACGCACCCTCGCCTCCGCGCGAGCGTCTGCTAGCCGTCCTCGCCTCCTGATTCGTAAGGTTGACCGAGCTGATCACGACAAACTGTTTCTCTCGCTCGAGCTCATTGATGAACGTTCGCACGTTCGAGTATTGACCGAATACGGTGAATCGAAAGACGACGCTTGGATACGCGTTCAGGAGTTCGTCTGTTTTCTTGCGCCTCGTTGTGCTTTTGCCCTCGCTCGTCTGATCGCCCTCGGCGTCCGACTCGCCAAGGTTTGCGCCCATGTCGATCCCGCTCGTGAGTGTAACATTGTTCTTTTTCGCGAGCGCGTTGATCTCTTTTATGAGAGCGATGCGGCCGGACGAAAACGATTTCAAATGGCTGCCCTTGAACGTCTCCAGACTCTCGAGCGCGATCTTCGCCTGGTCTTCAGCGCTGGGCTGTTCCGCGCCGTCCGGCTTCGCGTTGGCAATGATGCTTCGCTGCTGCGCGTCAAGTTCCGCTTCAATCGCGCGCAAGCGATCCTGCTCGGGTTTGAGCGAAGAGAAATATTGGGCAACGGCCCACACCAGCACGGCGGCTGCAAGCAGGACCGCGATTGCCTCGCCGAGGTTGAGGCCGAACGGGATCTTCCTCACGCCAACCGGGCGGACTTCTGAGCGAGGTACTCTTTCCCGCACCTGTGTGCTCATTGCGCGTCACCCTTCGAAGGCTTGTAGACCAGGTTAATAGTGAACGGCGTTTCGCCGCTCTCGGCTGTCGCTTCCTGACCGGTCTCGCCCACGATGAACAGGCCCCCCGACTTCTCGAGGTTGCTCATCATCGCAGTCATCTCGTCGGGCGTGGTGCCGAGCGCTTTCACTTGAACTCTCGCCATCACTTCTTCGGTAGTGTTGATGATCTCCTCGACCTTGATGCTCATGATGCGAGTATTCTTTGGAACATAATCTTCGATATCGCCGATCATTTTATTCCATGAAAACACCTTGCGCTGGATCAACTGACGCGCGGATGCGAGCTGCATGGCTTGCTGCTCAGTGAGGACGATTTTCTGCTGTTCTCGCTTGCGGCGTTCCTGTTCGCGGTTGGCATCCTCGACAGCCTGCTTCTGCCCCGCGATGCGTTGCGTCACCTCGGTTTGCTTGGCAATCACACGGCTCTTCTCGGCCGTCATCCACAGGAACAGCCAGAAGGCTATGAAGTAGACCGCAACCAGAGCGATCCACAAGAGGCGATGATTAGTAAAAGGCCGCCTCGAAAGATTTATGTGCGTTCGCATTCCGTCCAAGAATAACTGACAACCGAGTGCCTTTGCCAGCTTTTCAATGACCGGGTCAACCCAGCTTTCGATACACCCGGCCGCTGATTCATTGTTGCAGTCAACTGGCGCTCTGACATTCCGTCTCTACGGGCAACTCCTGTCGAGGGCTAACGCATCTGCTGATGAGAAGTTCCAGTTGTTGAGCAGTTAACAGCGAATCGATATTTCAATCCGGTTCCGTTGTGAGGAAGAGATGAAGACCTGCCCAGTCTGCGCGCTCGATTTGGAAGACACTTACTTGTTCTGCCCGGATGATGGTTCGAGCCTTCGTTCTCTACCGGGCCGATCATGGGAGAGCGAATCCGCGAGCGCCTCTCAATCGGATGATGAGACAGCCCGCGCTGTGGTGTTGTACTGCCCGGCTTGCGCTGCTGAATACCCTCTGACTTTTTCGTCGTGCCCTGTGCACGGCGCGCAACTCACTAAGCACCGCATACCGAGATTGTCGAGTAGTGCATCGGGGCTTCGCGAACATGGCACCGATGCGCAGGCAACAGTGGCCGGACTCGGGTTCCAACGAGATCAGTCCAGACCCACGAAGCAACTCGCCAGGCTTGACCTCAAGCGGCCCCAGATAGAAAGTCCGAACGACGTACCAGCTCCCTTGATCACTGACGACGATATCGCTGACGACGATATTGAATTTGCGCAGACCGTGAACGTCACCGCGTCCGGCCCCCCGTCAGCCCGGCCCGGCGCGTTTGTCGGCGGCGTCACCGCATTCTATTACCACGGATCTCTGACCGATGCTCACGAGCGAAGGCTGGAGCGTCCAGGCTTTCGCGTCGCCGCTATCGCGACCGTCATCGCGCTTGCCGTGTTTGCGCTCGTGGCTATTTATGCATTCGTTTCAAGTCTCTCTCGCCGATCGTCGTCACAAGTTGTCCAAGTCGCGAGTAAGACTGAAGCCGCGCTTTCACCCTTGCCATTCGTTCCTACGCCGCAAGAAGCGCAAAACTATAAGGAAGAAGCGCCCGTTCCTGCAGCGTCGGCGCCTCCGGAGCCGCAGACTGGGCGACCAGTCGAGCGAGTTCACAACGAGAGCCCCTCCCCTTCACCACCCAAGGACGGCGTGCGTAAGACCACAATCGCTCAGCCTACTGCAAAACCCTCCGTTACATCACCGCCAGCAGCGCCAGTAACGACGCCAAGAGTCACAACCCCGCCAATGCCCGCCTTGCCGCGGGGCAACTCAGGCGGGTTTGATGCGAGGCTGATCCGTGTGCGATCGAGAAAGACGCCGGCGGGGTTTCGCTATGACCTGACGTTCAATATGCAAGAGCAAGCGGGACGTTCAGCTCAGTGGCAGCGCGTGTTGATCAGCACCCGTTCGGCGAGTGGGACGAGTCATTCGGAAGCAATCCCGTTCTCACACCGATTGGGCGCGGCGGGTGCGCTCACCTTCACTATCAGCGTGGAGCTAACGGGACGTTCAGAAGCCGACTGGCAAGGGCGCATCGTGTGCACAACGCTGGGCTGGGACAACAAAGGCGCACCGCTTCAAGCAAGTTTTGGCGCAAATGTTACGCCGTGACGTGGACCCTCGTTCACTCGACCTTCCCGCCCTGGTGGAACGCGATCAAGGAGGAAGCAATTGGTCGAGACTCTTCAGCAACTCCTTGCCTCGCAACTCGGGTTGGTCCTTGCGCCTGTTGTTGAGCGACAGAATCTTGCCGTCCGGGCCGACCAGCACGGTCGTAGGATATGAGTGAATGCGGAGATTGCGAATCGTCGCAATGATGGTTTCGCGCCTGGCCTGCGGCCACGTTATGCCGTTCTTTTCGAGTTGCGCTTTTATCTGCGAGACTTCCTCAGAGCGGTCGGTGTTCATTCCGAGAATCTCGAAGCCGCGAGCTTGGAACCGCCGGTAGGCAGCTCGCAGATAGGTTAGTTCTTGCCGGCAAGGCGGACACCACATGCCCCAGAAGTCAATCAGCAAGTACTTGCCGCGAAACTCCGACAGCATTCGCTTCTTGTTGTTGAAATCCGTGAACTCGAACTCCGGCACTTGCCCGCCCATTCGCAACTCGATGCGTTTGTAGTCGGACGCTGAGTGCGACTTCATCGTGATCTGGTTTTTTTCCAAATCCACTTTCTTGGTCGAGACGTAGACGTTGCCCACGCGAAAGACCACGGCTTCATCGTCAGTCTCGGCGGCTTCGGGCGAAAAGGCGTCCATATCGATCTCGCCGTCGGCGTCGCAGTCCACACCGAGCTTCCCGCTTGTCGGACTGATCTTCTTCGACCGCGGGCTGTAGTCATACTGCACGAGCGTCTTTTTGCCCTGAATATCCACCGAGCCGCGAGCGAACGCGCTGCGCGATTCGAGGATCAATCGCTCGCCTTCCTTCATCTCCTCGGTCCGTACCTTTTTGAGGTATTGAACGAAGAGAGGAAAGCTCTGGAATAGACCCTCCTTGAGCGGCTGGTTGACGGTGGCCTGCCATATGAACGGGTTGTCGTCTTCCTCACGCGAAAACGTGAAGCGCTCCTTTTCATCGAACTCGTTGTTCATATCCACGTCGGCGAGCAGGTAAGGGTCTTCGCCTTGCGATTCGACCAGCAACGCCAAGATCGCGGACTTGTCACTCAGCGCTTGATAGAGGCGACCGGCGGTAACGGTCGCGTCGCTGTCTGGCCGCTTTGAGATCTTGATCCTGGACAGGTCGCGAATCGGCCTGAAGACAACCTGTTCGTGGTCGTCGCGATTGACCACGAGTGGAGGTTCGAGCTTTCCGGTGTATTCCTGGTCCGCTGGTCTGGCTGCCGAGATCACAAGGAGTGAGACCGCACTCAAGCCGAGCCCGCCTAGCCGGCGCAGTTGCATCCAACGACGATGTGGTTGAAACAATCGTTTCATAGGCATTCTCCCTTATGCGCGACAATTGAAAGAAGGCGTTAGGCGCCTGCTGATGTGCACGGTAAAGCTACATTAATTCGCGGCGGGATTTCAAACTCATCCACGCCGCTGTGCGCGTTAGCCTCTAGCGCATACCCGCACTCGCAAGGGGTGGGCGGGATCGAACGGACTCAACTCATAGAGGTGCACGGGGAGTCGGATGCAGGTGCAATCTGCTGCTATCGATAGGGATCGAACGCCGCGCCTAAGCGCTTTCGCATTCAATAAAATGGGCCGCAGCTTCGAAGCTTCAAGGAGAACCGTGTTCATTCTGTCCAAGCAATACCCCTAAACCCTGACCACGAGCTTGCCCTGATTTGAACCATCAAACAGCTTGTTCACTGCGCGCGGCGCTTGCTCCAGGCCCTCGACCACATCGACGCGGTACTTGATCTTACCTTCCATCAACCAGCGGCCCAGCGCGGTCATAGCCTCCGCCGCGCGGCCCATGTAGTCCGAAACCAGGAAGCCCTGGATGCGCGCGCGCTTTACTACCAGCATCGCAAGGTTGTAGGGTCCCGGTACCCGCTCAGTCGCGTTGTACTGCGAGATCATGCCGCAAAGCGAAATCCGCGCTCCAATGTTTATTTGGGCGAGCACCGCATCCAGGATCTCGCCGCCGACGTTTTCGAAGTCAACATCGATGCCGTTTGGACACTCGCGTTTCAAGGCTTCGAGCACATTCTCTTTCTTGTAATTGATCGCGGCGTCGAACCCCAGCTCTTCAGTCAACCAGCGGCACTTTTCGTCCGAGCCCGCGATGCCGACGACGCGGCACCCTATGATCTTTCCTATCTGCCCGACAAGCGACCCCACTGCCCCGGCCGCAGCCGATACGACCAGTGTTTCACCGGCCTTCGGCTGGCCGACATCCAGCAAACCGTAGTAAGCCGTTAATCCTATGTGGCCGAACAGTCCGAGGTGCGCGGTCAACGGCAGCCCCGGAATCTCAGGCAGCTTCGCGAGGCCCGTTCCGTCTGTGACGGCGTACTCTTGCCAACCCAGCAATCCGGAAACGTGATCGCCGGCATTGAAGTTGGGATTGCGCGACTCTTCTACAACCCCGATCGCTCCACCGCGCATGACATCGCCGAGCTTGACGGCTGGCAGGTAAGTATCGACCTCGTTAGCCCAGCCGCGATTAGTCGGATCAAGCGAAAGGTACTGGTTGTGAACGAGCAGCTCGCCCTCCTTCAACTCGGGCACCGGCTCCCTGGTAAATCCGAAATCGCTTTCCTTGAAGTTGCCCACGGGCCTCGCCGCGAGCCTCCACTGCCGATTCATTCTCTCCGTCATGGTTCCTCTCTTTGTAAGGAATCCGTTCTCGTCCCAGACCCCGACTAGCATTTTAGCTTGATACCCTGGCCTCGAAGCGCCAGCATAATAGCATGAACTGTCGTGTCAGCCGAACGCGTCGATTCCAACCAAATGCAGGTTAGATCTGTTCAAATCTGGTGAAAGCCATTTATGATCCTCTGAATCGTGGAGCCCTGAGGTTGTGCTCGCGAGGAAGAGATTATGAGAATCTAAGAAGGAACACTGGCGCCGAGGGCCGGGTTCGCGCACAATTAGCGCTCGCCGCATCGCGCGGCGAATTGTATGCGACCTCGATTGACCGGGCTCTGGCGCCATCGCGACTTCACGAAGCTCTGGGCTGGGCAAACCGTTTCGATCTTTGGAACAATGCTCACGCGCATTGCGCTCCCGCTAACGGCGCTGCTCGCGCTCGACTCGAGTCCGCTCGAGCAAGGGTTCTTGCAAGCCGTACAAGCGGGCCCGGTGCTCGTCGCCGGGTTGTTTGCCGGCGTGTGGGTAGACCGGCTCCGGCGCCGGCCGGTGATGATCGCCGCGGACCTCGCGCGCGCCGCGCTGCTCTTCTCGATCCCGGCGGCGGCGTTCGCAGGCGCGCTCACGATGGCTCAGCTTTACATCGTAGCTGCTGCAGCCGCTGCCTTCACGGCGCTCTTCGACGCGGCATACCCGGCCTACCTTCCGACGCTCGTCGGGCGCGAAAACATCGTCGAGGGCAACGCGAAGCTAGCCGCAAGCGCGTCCGTCGCTGAGATGGGAGGGTTCGCCGCAGCCGGGGCGCTGGTCCAGTTTCTGAGTGGGCCAATCGCAATGCTCGTCGACGCGGTGACCTTCGTCGTCTCGGCGTTCTCGCTCGCATGGATCCGCACGCCGGAGCCGCCACCGCAGCCGAAGGAGCTACGCGAGAGCGCGACGCGTGAGGCCATCGAAGGACTCAGCGTCGTGTGGCGAGACCCCACGTTGCGGGCGCTCGTCGCGTGCTCGACGACAATCCGCCTTGCGGGCGGAGTTTTCGCAGCAATGTACATGCTCTTCGCGGTGCGCGATCTTGGCCTCTCGCCAACGTTGGCCGGGGTAATCGCCGGCTGCGGTGGACTGGGCTCGCTCGCCGGCTCGATGCTTGCCGAGCCCGCGCTTCGCCGGCTCGGTGTGAAGGCGACGTTGATCGTGGGATTCGCGCTGGGCGGCGCATTTCAGGGTCTGGTGCCGCTTGCTCACGGGACGGCGCTTCGAGCCGGGCTCTTTCTTCTCACGGCGCAGATTATCGGGGACGGGTTCTATACGATTGCGTTCGTCAACGACGTGAGCCTCCGCCAATTGCTCGTGCCGGATCGACTGCTCGGCCGCATAAGCGCTACGGCGAACGTGCTCGGCGTGGTAGCGATGCCAATCGGGGCGCTCGCGGGAGGAATCATCGGCCAGCTCGCGAGCCCGCGGACGGCGCTTGCTGTGGCCGCGCTCGGCTTATCGCTTGCAGCGTTGTGGGTCGTCGCGGCGCCGATTCGCTTGCCGGCCGGCGGAGGCGAAGAAGCCGAGCCGCGCGGTCCTGCGCCGAGCCCCTAGCCGGACCCGTCACCGCGCCAATCGGAGAGGGGGATCGGTCGAATGCCAAGAGAAAGCACGGCGCGTGATGTTTGCCGTTAGATCGCTTGCAGACCAAAGGGCGGCGGGCGGATTATTGACAAGGTCTATGACAAACATGAAAACAAAACAGATTCTCTATTTCATCCTTTCCGTAGCGGGAACGATTCTGCCCTATTCTCAGTTGTTTCCTTTCTTGCGAGAGCATGGGCTGGATACGCCGCTTTTGTTCCAGCAGCTTTTCGCCAACAAGGTGTCGGGCTTTTTTGGCCTGGACGTGATCGTGTCGTCACTCGTGCTATGGGTCTTTGTTTACTCGGAGGGAACCAGATTGAGGATGCGTCATCTCTGGATATATATCGCCTCCAATCTTCTAGTAGGCGTTTCTCTCGGGCTACCGCTGTTTCTGCTAATGCGCCAATCAAAGCTCGATCATTCCGCGGCGGCAAGCATAGAGCAGCATTGACGCGGCGCTTCATTTAGCATAGAAGTAGCTCGCATCTAACATCTCAGGGAAAGGTGATTCACTGTGTCATCAAACACCATGCGCCTTGTGGGAGTCCTATTTCTGGTAGCCGCAGCAGTACTATTCATCCTAAATCTCAAGCGAGTGGCCGACTTGGGCACGTTCTACGTAGCCCTGCCGCTACTTTTCATAGGGGCTGTTCTCCTTGCTCGCTCGAAGAAACGCAAATGAGTGCGGCTATCACTCTGCGCGCCAAAGCGGTCCGAGCCGATTCAGTCCAAGAAACGTGCGCGAACTTCCGGCGCCGGTAATAGACAAACGTCATACTTTCCGAACCATCGGTAGCGTCGCTTTGCGAACTGATCGTAAAGATAATCTCGAATAGATCGCGGGATGATGTACCCTGCAAGCGCCAGCTTCCAGGGCCCGCCCAGATACGCCGCCACACGCAACGCCGCATCTGATCGAACGAACACTTGCTCCAGGTATGCGAAGTCGAGGGGCTCCACGAACACGAGCGAATCTATGCCTTTCAATTCCGGATGGCGGGTCAGTATCGACTCGCCGTAATCGCCCTGCAATGCCGCGAATAGCATTGTCTTTCGCTTATCGTGGCTAAGAATGTGCTGAACACCCTTATTGCAGAAGCCGCATTGTCCGTCATACAGCAACACAGGATGAGAGGTGTTTGTCTCTGTCATGATTTGTGCGACTGCCCCGCTGTAAACCGCAGTCGATTCCCCTCTGCTCGTGCTAGTTCACGAGCATCTGAGGACAGCATGGGTCCTTCGAAGCCTCTGTGCAAGTGAGGCCTGGCCGACTCCGTCGGGCGTTGAATATTCCAGGTACATGTCGTTCGACGTTTGGCCACCAGCGAGGCGCTATGCCGGAAGTTTGCTCTCGTACAAGGTTGAGCCGGCACGTGGCGCCCAGCTTGGGCACAATATGCCGCGTTCGATCAACCGGTGTACTATGGGACTGTGTGGCATTACTGCTTGTGATTGAATCAAACTCTATGTCGCTGTGCGCTTGATGAGCGATGGAATCGGAGGAACTATGTCGAAGATGCGTGTCGCGCAGGTCTCTCAGCCGAACGGACCCTTTGAACTTGTTGAGCGCGATATTCCAGAGCCCGGCTCTGGATCGGTGCGAATCAAGGTCGAGGCCTGTGGCATCTGCCACGGTGACTCGCTTACAAAGGAGGGACACTGGCCAGGCATCCAGTATCCGCGAGTTCCGGGCCATGAGGTCGCCGGAATCATTGATCTAGCCGGCGAAGGCGTCGCCGGATGGACTGAGGGCCAGCGGGTCGCGGTCGGCTGGCACGGCGGACATTGTGGCTACTGCGATTCTTGCCGCCGCGGCGACTTTGTTACCTGTAGCATCGCCCGTCAGACGCCCGGCATTACCTACGACGGCGGATACGCAGACTACATGATCGCTCCGGCTGAAGCTCTCGCGCTGGTCCCCGACGAGCTTTCAGCCGTAGAAGCAGGCCCGCTAGTGTGCGCCGGGCTCACCACCTTCAACTCTCTTCGGAACAGCGGCGCCCGGCCCGGCGACCTGGTAGCCATACTCGGGGTGGGAGGACTCGGTCATCTTGGCGTTCAGTTCGCCGCCAAGATGGGTTTTAAGACCGTCGCCATCGCGCGAGGCGGGGACAAGGAGAGGTTGGCAAGGCAGCTTGGCGCGTTGCACTACATTGACAGTCACCGGCAAGATGCCGCGGCGGAGCTGACAAAGTTGGGTGGCGCAAGGGTCATCCTCGCGACCGTGACGAGCGGCAAAGCGATGAGCGCGGTCCTGGGCGGTCTTGGCGTCAACGGAAAGTTGATAGTACTCGGCGCTTCCGCTGAGCTACTCGAAGTGCCCGGAGTTCTACTCATTGGGGGACGCCGGTCAATCATGGGCTGGCCCGCCGGTACGTCGATCGATTCGCAGGATACGCTCGCGTTCAGCGTGCTCACCGGCGTTCGGTCTATGAATGAAGTCTTTCCGCTAGAGCGCGCAGCCGAGGCCTACGAACTCATGATGAGCGGCAAGGCGCGGTTTCGAGTGGTTCTCACAACCGGCCGCTAGCCGCGTGAGGGTCGCACTAACAACGCGTTCGGGTGTGGCCGTCGAAGCGAAGTCCGAATGAGGTCAACCGATCCAGGACACGCTCGCTTGTCGTCGACGACAGTGCAATTGCCAAACTCGACTACTCGCCGTATCGTATCGCCTCAGTGAGGTAATCAAATGTATTGTTCATCCTGCGGTATGGCAGTCTCTCCGAGTTTGAGCTATTGCAATCGTTGTGGGGCCGAGTTGAGTGCAAAAGACCGGAGCCCGAACAAGCGGCAAGAGGCATCGCCAGAATCTCTTGTGTGGGCTCTCACATCAGTCACGATCGTCGGTATTGCAGCGGTCATCGGCTTGATGGCGGTGATGAGTGAGGTGGTTCACTTCAACACCGGGCTGATAGTCGCCTTCTCGCTTTTGGTTTTTCTAGCCTTCCTGGGAGTCGACAGCGTAATCATCTGGCTGTTGTTGCGCCCAAGCCGCGAGGCTCGAGAAGCGTACTTTAGAACTCAACAGAAGGAACTCACGACTAATGAACTAGCGGAGTCAAAGGCCCGCCTGCTGCCCGAGCCTTCGTTCAGCGTAACTGATCACACAACTCATACGTTAGAGCCGGCCGAGCGAAAGCGCCAAGCCGAGTGATTGGGCCCCAGCTAAATACTGGCGAGCGGCGCTGATGCGCCTCTGCCGTACTGAGGCGTACCGTAGCGCGTTCCGTAGGAATCGCAATCTCAGATTAACGAGGAGGAATCCCAATGAAACCAACACCGCCCGGCTGGCCACGAATCTCGTCGGCCGTCTGGTACCAAGACCCCGCCCAAGCGATTGACTGGCTCTGCAATGCGTTCGGGTTTGAAGTCCGTCTCAAGGTCGAAGCCGAGGATGGCAGCATCGCGCATTCCGAACTCGTGTATGGCGAAGGCGTCATCATGCTCGGCGGCAAAAAGCAGGGACATCGCCAGAGTCCGCGGGCGATTGGCGGAGCAAACACTCAAAGTATGATGGTCTACGTCGACGACGTGGAGGCGCACTTCAAACGAGCGCGGGACGCCGGCGCAAAGATCCTTTCGGAACCGGCAACAAGCGACCACGGC
>JBGQGO010000088.1:0-13762 GCA_041497455.1 Blastocatellia bacterium
AACTACGAACTCTTCATCATATCAGGGCGCCTTCGCATCCAATCCCGCTTCAGCAAGCGCTTGCATCAAGCGGCAATGCGCTCGCTGATGTGCCGCAAGCAGAGCCAACAACTCGCCGGCTGCCTGCCGTTCGTCCGCATCCATCAGCGCATGATGAAACATTACCCCGACCGGTTCGGATGCCGTGACCGCCTCGGCAATCAACGCTCCTAATGCCTCGCGGTTGAGTCTTAGTAATTGTCGACGCGCGAACCAATCTACGCGCACCGGCAATTGTGCAAGACCGGGAATCCGCATCGGCGGCGCGCTGTAGTCGCGCGAAAGGACAAGGAATCCAAGCTCAACCAGGCACGCGCCGGTCGCGGGCGTGCAGCGGTTCCAGGGTGGGGTGAAAATCGGATGGACGGTTGACCCTAGAAGTTCAGCGAGGCGGTTCCTACCCGATTCGATATCCCTTTGCTGAAGCGCACGCGGCTGGCTGGGACCGAACTCGCACTTGCGGCCTTCGCTCTCGTGATTCACGTGGGCAAAGCCATGCTGATGGACGCCGAGTCGACCCGGTCGCGCTTCGATACGGCCACACAGATCGCGCGCCAGCGCTTGCGTGAGCGCCTGCGGGATAACGGCCAGATCTATCGGCAAATCGTGATGCGCGAATCGGTCTAACAATTTGAACAGCCGCTCATCATCCCAACCGGCATCGTCATCTCGGAAGAAGAAGATGACCGGGTGGGGCGCTGCATCGAGCGCCTGGCGAACCGGATCGAGCCACTTGCTCATGAATGCGCCTCCCGCCCGGCGACGGCCGCCTCCGATGAGTGGGCGGCGCGCGATGGGCTCAAATGAATGAGCTCCTCCAGGATTCCGGCGGAGTTGCGCACACCATTCAGATCGAGCGTGGCACGCTGCGGCTTAAAGGAAAGGAGCGCGCGTAGCTCATCGGCAAGACGCTGCGGAGTCATTTCCCGTTGGTCTAAGAGTCGCACCGCGCCAAGCTGCTCGAGACGCGCGGCGCGCTGCATCTGCTCGTCTTCCAGACCAGCGGCGAATGGCACAACGAGACCCGGAACGCCGCTTTGCAGAATGTCGAGCGAGGTGTTGTAGCCGCACTGACTGACCGAAGCCGCGGCCGCGCGCATCTCTTCACAAAGGTCAGGTACACTCCTAAGCAGTTGGACCCCTTTCCGCCCTTGAGCGGCTGCGAGAAGCGATTGCCAGGACTCCTCAGGAAGAAATGGCCCTGCAATCACTTTCATCTCGACGTTTTCATCTCGTAGCAGCGCGTGGGCTTCGATGGCTATTTGAAAAAGCGGGCAGCCGACAAGTCCACCGCCCGCGGAGACTATTACTCGCTTCTGTCGAATGACATCGGATTTGCGATCCCGCTTGAGACAAACATAGCCGGTGTAGTGGATGGGCGTGGTCAGCTTCGCGCAAGCGTGAAACGATTCTTGAAGCCGGGCAAACGCCGGATCCGAGTGTACGAGGATCGCATCGAAGTAATGATTGGCACAGGCGACCGCGCGTTCGTCGTGCCTTTGCTGATCGCTTCTCTGACCAACCAGAATATCTCTCAGGCTGCAGACGACAAGCGGGCGAGGCGACGCGGTGGTCCTGGCCTCCTCAAGCATCGGCAACAATTCGTCTGCAAACTTCTTTCGACCGAAGGGAAACAATTCGATGATCACGATCTGGGGTCGCAGAGAATGGAAGGCATCAAGAATCATCTTCCGGCGGATCTCGCGAGCATCCTCCAGCGTGTGTGTCCGGTCCCGGCTGACAAGCTGTCCATCGGCGTCAAGACCCAGAGGAGGAAGCTTTATGACCTCCATCCCACCAGGTAAGCTGACACCCTGTGGCAGCGGGCCTCCGTTCAGGAAAACTACACGAAAGCGCTCGCCGAGTCCGGCAGCCAGCGCCATGGACCTAACCAGGTGGCCCATGCCAAGTGAATGCTGGCAGTAAAACAAGATCGTGGGTAGGTTGCTCATTCCAAGGTTCCTCGCTCCCGCAATCAAACTAAGACCGCTCTATTTTCTGTAGGCTCGGAAATTGAACCTCACTGAGAGCTGAATCGTCCTTGCCTGAAGCGAACCGTTCGCTCTTCCAAACAGAGGCGAAGACAACTCGCCGATGACATCCGTGAGGTTATTGCGATTCAACACGTTGAAAACATCAAGGTTCACCTCGAGGTTTCTGAATGCGCCTTTGTCCTTGTCTTGAGCGTCAAAGAAGAAAGGCAAAAGGAAAAGCTTTGAAAGGCGCAAATCCAGTTGCGCGAATCCCGGTCCCCGGCCCGTGTTGCGAGTCACTCCAACCGGGCGATCGTTGACGACGCTATCGGCGTTGTCATCGAAGCCTGTGGTTATGTTGAAAGGCGCGCCTGAAGCGAGCGTCAGAATGCTTCCAACTCTGAGCTGATACGGCAAGTCGAGTATGCCGGCAAAGTTGAAACGATGTTGCTTGTCGAAACTCGACCTGCCCCTTTCAAGCCGCAAGTCTCTGTTGTTCGCGGGAAGGTCAAACAGATCTCCGGCGTCATCGGTTGTTCGTGAAAACATATACTGCGCCTTTACCTTCAGGAGCTTGATGACGCGGCCTTGAAAGCTCGTAATCAAAGCGTTGCTGCGCAGAGCGCCTGAAGACTCCACTTGCCTGACAAGGACAAAATCAGGATCAGGTAGCGGCCCGCCTGAAAACAGAGGCGCGTTCGTGTTGCGTGAGCGGAAGAGATGAACCGCGCGGAGGGTTTGATACTCGGCTGTGAGTTGCGTGCCGCTCCACAGGCTTCTTTCGACGCTCAAGCTCCCCTGAAACAAGTAAGGCGATTGTACGCTCGGCGTGATTCGCCAGACGCTCGGCGGAGTAGAAAGCGCGGAACCAGAATTCAGCGGGTTGTCGAAAGAAGGACGATCGATTACTAACTCTCTTGTGGCAGCGCCGTCTATGAGCAGGCTGCGCTGAATCGCCCTGTCATTCATGCGGTCGTAGAAGATTCCCGCTCCCGCCCGTACTACGGTCTTTCTGTTTCCCGGCGCGTAAGCGATTGCCACTCGAGGAGCGAAGTTGTTGCGGTCGCCAAGCTTCGCCTGCCAGTCGTAGCGCAGCCCGAGTGTCAGATTGACGTTCTGCCTGAGCTTCATCTCATCCTGAAAGAAGCCCCAGGCTTCGTGCTGCGAAAACGAGCCGCGTGGATTTCCACTGACTATTTGAAACAAGGCAGGCGTTCGAGCGGCGAAATCCGCAAGGTTCGAGAATATGAATGTGCCCCCGAAATTCGTCGCATCGGTAAAGCTGTAAAACCTCGGCTTGACCCCGCCCCCAAATCTGAACGTGTGCGCTTCGCGGGTGACCGTAGCGATGTCTTGAAATTCGAATCTTGTTTCCTGATTCAACCGCGCGGTCTGAGAAGGCCCCGCGACGAATGCGCCTTTCACCTGGATCGCCGGCTGATCCGTCAGGTTCCCAATGTGCTCGTTCCGTCGCTCGACAGCAAAGCGCGCAACGTTGAGCAAGCGGTCAGAAAACACCGTGCTGTGCCAGAACTGCAACTTGTGACTGCGCTTATCCCGGCTCATCCCCTGCTCGGGAAGCTTCAGCCCCCCGACTCCGTAGTTCCGCTCCGGTTGATCGCTAAAACCATAAAGCAGCGTGAACGCGCTGGGGCCATCGTCCCGCACATCAACGCGCGCGAGCAGGTTAGTGTTGTAAATCGCCGTCGGAACATTTGCGGCCAGTGGTCCTGCAAGTGTTAAGGCGTTGACGGCCGCGCTGTCTTCATTGACCAGTCGCGTGCCGCTCAAGAAAAAGCGCGCGCGCTTGAAGGGCATCGGGCCGCTCAGGCTGCCTTCAAACAAGCGCCTGTTCAAATCAGGCTTCGTCAAGGCGAACGCATTGCGCGCGTCAAAGATGGAGTTTCGCGAATAGAACGCAAAGCTCCCGTCGAAGTGCCCGCGCGAGCCATTGCGCGTTGTGACCTCAACACGCGCAGAACCCGGCCGCCTGTATTCAGCAGAGTAAGGATTCTTGTTGATGGAGACTTGCTTGAGCGCCGCGGCCGGCAAGCTCAGGTCGCCTGCCTCAGCGGCGTCAATGACTATCGACGGGCCTTCTGTCCCCTGCACGGCGGGCGACAGGAAATTGCTGATGACCGACAAAACGTTCTGGCTCTGTGAAGGCAGCGAGCCGAGCGCGCTCGAGTTGAGATACACCGAGCCCGTGTTGTTCTCCGGCGAAACCGGCTCTGACTGCTTTGAGTTGATCGTCACCTCGTCAGAGAGGCTGACCTGCATCTTGATCTTGATATTGGTCAGCGGTTCGGCGGAGACAGTCAGGTTCAGCCTGGTGGATTTGAAGCCTTCGGCTTCTCCCTTGAGCACGTACTCGCCGGGCGCGACATCTTTGAAGTTGAAAGCGCCGGAAGCATCAGACACCACCTTGCGAGTCGCGCCGGTTGCCTTGTTGGTCAGCGTCAAACTCTCTTCGGGTATGGCTGCGCCGGTTTGATCTTCGGTTGTGCCGCCGAGTGAGACGCCGCGCTGGGCGGCTCCCAAACTGAGCAGCGCGATTAACAACAAGCTGCAAAATCTTTTCATGACAGTCTCCTCAGAATGAGTTCGTAGTTCGGCTTTTCGGCGGAAGTTTGTACCTGGTCACAGTCCGGTCATCGTGCTACAAACTTCCGCCCAAAGGCCGAACTACGAACTGGCTGAACTTCAATTCGTACAGGTCGCGGTAACGCCGGTTTGCAAGCAGCAAATCGCGTGGCTTGCCCTGCTCGACGATCCGCCCATCTTCCAGGATCAACACGAGGTCGGCTTCGAGCGCCGATTGCAGGTCGTGAGTGATTAACAGACAAGTCTTGCTCGACATCAGCCGTTTCAGAGCGTCCTTGACGGCCATCTCACTTTCGACATCAAGCCCGGTCATCGGCTCGTCGAGAATGAGAATAGGAACGTCGCGAATGAAAGTTCGAGCGATGGCTATCCGCTGGCGCTGGCCTCCGGAAAGCGTGCAGCCCCGCTCGCCTACGATTGTGTCGTAGCCGTTCTCAAGCTCCGCGATGAAGTCGTGAGCGTTAGCCTTCCTGGCGGCCAGGATGATGTCCTGGCCGGTGGCGTCCAGCTTTCCGTAAGCGATGTTCTCGCTGATGCTGGCCCCAAAGAGAATCGAATCCTGTAGGATGATGCCGATCTCGCCACGCAACGACTCGCGCTTGTAGTTCTTGACGTCTAATCCGTCAATCAACACAGAACCGTGTTGCGGATCGTAGAAGCGAGGGATCAATGCGCTGATCGTTGATTTGCCCGAGCCGGAAGGCCCCAGCAGAGCGACGCGCTGACCGGATGCAATCTCAAACGAAACGTCCGTCAAGACCTGCCTGCCATCCTCGTAGGCGAAAGAAACTCTGTCGAAGACGATCTCGCCCTTCAGACCGGTAGCGTCGATGGCGTCAGGACGATCCTTGATCTCGGGCTCTATGTCCAAGACCTCGGCTATCCGTTGAGCGCTTACCACAGATTTTGAAAACTTTGCGGAGATTTTCGCCAGGTTGCGGATCGGTCCGTAAAGACTGTTCATGTAAGAAGCAAAGACATAAACGTTGCCCGGCGTTAACTCACCTTTGAGCGCTTGCAGCGAGCCGAACAAAATGACGGCCCACATTCCTATCGCGCTGACAATATCGACGGCGCGCGCGGCAGCGGCTTCCATACGCGCAGTCCTGATGCTCTCGTTAAGCGTTTGCGCGCTCTGCGCGTCGAATCGCGCGCCCTCGTAGTTCTCTCGCGCGAAAGCCTGCACGACGAGAATCGAATTCAAGACTTCGCCCACGCGAGAGGCAATCTTGCCTTCCGCTTTCTTCTGTCTCTTCGCCGAATCCCTGATCGTTCGATAGCGGTAAAACGAAAGAAAGAGCAGTACCGGAAAAGTGGCCAACACGATCAGGCTTAGTCTCCAGTTCAAGGCCAGCATGATCGCGAACATTCCCAGGAGACTCAGCATCTCGGAAATGAAGGCCAGCCCGAAATCTGTCAGAACTTCTCGCAGATCATTCGTGTCGTTCGTCACCTTGGTTAACAGCTCGCCCGTTTCGGAGCGATTGTGGAATGACATCGAAAGTCTTTGCAGGTGAATGAACAGCTCTCTTCGCAGCGAATGAGCCAGCTTGTAGCCGATGCGGGAAGTGGTCGAGAGTTGAAAATACCCGGAGAAACTCTTGAACAGACTGACAATGATTATGGAAGAAGAGATGAGAATGATCGATAAGGTCTTGTCGCTTTCGACCATTCCTCTCAAGAAGGAAAGATAATCGGGAAGCGGCCTGTCCAGAAGGATGTTGTCGAAGATGATCTTCAAAGGCCACGGCTTCACCAGATCAGTCATCGCCAACACGAGCGTGCAAAGGACCGCAATGAACAGACTCCCCTTCACGGCGGAAAGATGACTCCGCAGCACCTGCCGGAAGCGTGAATACTTCTTTTTCCGCGCGCCCGCGCGGGGCCTTGAGCGTCCTAAATTAGCGGTCAATCTCACAGCGCTTCTCCAATCCTTCGATCGCGTTATTCACAGTCTCTTTCTCTCAAGAGCCTCCGGGAATCCAACAAGAGCTCATTCAGGTGTTTAAGCCCTTCTCTGCGAATTCGGTTCACAGCGCGAATCGCGCGCTCGGCCAATAACGCCGCCGCTGTGTGCCATCGCAAAGACTCCGGTCTCGGAAGCTCGCACGCTTCGCTGTAGCCGGACAGGAATGCGCTGGCGAGTTTGCGCTCGGAGGCGCGGGAAAGAGTTCCTACGCGACGCGAGTAACGCAGAGCCGCAAGCAGGCTACCGAGGTCGGCAGCCGCCGGCCCTTCTCCCGCCTGATCGAGGTCGATAAGAGCGACACGGTCTTTTTGCAGGACGCCGTTCTTGGGATGCACATCGCCATGCAAGCAGACAGAAGGCTCCGTGAAAGCGTTTCGTCGTTCGCAAAGTTCCTGCGCCAGATCGCCTGCGAGCCGCGCAACATCCGGGCGAACTCGCCCTATAATCCGCGCGGCTTCCTGCAAGCGGTCCAGGCCAAGGCGCTCGAACTTCGGCAAGTCACGTGAAATGGGAATGCTGTGCAGGGCGGCAAGCGAAGCGCCCAGGCGCCGAAATCCGTCCGGCCGCCTCGCGCTGTTTAGATCGGCGATGCGAAGACCCGCGATAGGCTCGAGGAGCAATGTGCGATGCGCTTCTGAATAAGTCAGGGCGCGCGGGATGCGAAGATTCGAATTGGCGCCTGAGATGTTCTTCCGGAGCGAGTCGTAAATCTCGTACCTGCACTGCTCATCATCAGAGTAGACCTTGGCATAAGCCAGCAACTCACTATCATCGCTCAGACACTGAGCTGTAACACATTTCTCCGGCGCGTATGCGACTATGCGGCTCTGAGCCCACCGATCAGCAAATAAGCGCGAAAGCGTATCGGGCGGACTTGCAAGCACGGAAAGGTTGCTTATCTTCCGATCATTAGGGAACGTCCAGTAAATCGTATCGAGTTCAGCGTCACGCGCGACCGGCAGCAGCCGGCCGCAGGAGACGGCCTTCTTCCTGGACCGCTCGAAAGCCGCCTCGCTGCGGCCTCCCGTGAAGGCGCGCGCGGCGATTGTGTATGAAGATGTCCCGACGCTAATCCGGTGCAGCACGCGCAGGCTCACGCCCGGCGAATACTTGATTCGCAGTTGCTCGCAGCGATCAATCTCGAGAGCGCCGTCCAATCCGAGTTGCCTGGAGAATCTTCGCGCTACTTCGTCAACGTCGAGCAGGAGATTGCGCTGAGGGAGCGCCGGATCCGTTGCGAGATTGATGAATGGCATAGCGGTCATAGCTCGCTCCCGGCGTCGAGCGTGATGCCGCTTTGCTCGTCCCACGTCATCCATCGAACCGGGCCCGCAACTTTTAAGAGAGGCTCTTTGCCGTTCGAGGCCCAGGCAAGCTCTCGAACATTGCAGGCGCTGAGACTCGCTCGCCCGGCGGACTGACGAAGCCACGCCGCGGACGCACGGCAAAGAAAAGGCCCGAGTTCGAGTTGTTGGCTTGGCTGGCAAAAGGCAACTATGTCTGTTGCCAGCCCGTCGGGCCCTGAGTTGCTGACTTCAAAAATCAGGCTTTGAGTCTCGCTCTCTTGCGCGCGAACTCGAAACGCCGGCGCCTGCTGGTTTGATTTCAGCGGTACAACAAGAGTGAAGAAGTCTGCTTGTGAAACCCCGTCTACCGAATTGCTGATGACTGGGGCGGATTGCTTGATGCCGTACGCCGGGGCGTACCATCCACTCTCGATGTTCAACTCAGTCGCTAAACAGAAGACCAGCGCGCATTCGGAGGCGCGCGCCACCAGATTACCGTCATGAACTTCAATGGTCACCTGCCCTTGCGCTTCTGGGGAGAGATGAAAGCGCTGGTCAAAGCTGTGAGGCCGGTCGCCTCGCAATCGGTCGGCTATGATCCAGTATTCGCCCCCGATGAAAAATATCCGGCGCGTATGCGAAACTTCATAAGCAGGACCCGCCGCTTCACCGCAAAGCACGTCGAATCCGGGCGCGCTCAATCTCTCGATCAAATGGCCCTGCGCGACTTGACCCTTCGGCTTGCCGCGACGATATGGAGTCTGGTCCAGCCCATCGACGCAAACGGTGTTGTGCGCGGCAGTGCTTTTGAACCATCGCCGCCAGTTTGGCCCTTGCTCCGAGTACGTATAGCGGCCGGGATCAACGATGAGCGGCCGGCCGTGAGCTGCGATTTCGACGTTGAGCAAATCGTAGTGACCGTGCCCGCCGTCGCCTAAGGGTCCGCAGTCGAAGATCAGAAATCGCTCGGCGGAGAATGGAACTTCGCCGTCGCCCCAACCGCTTCGCTGCATGAAGTAGCCGCCGGCCGGAAAGCTCTTGTACAGCGCTCGAGGCGGAATGCCTTTTGCGCCTGCCGTCGCGGCATAGAGAAAATCCGGTCGCGAGAAGATCGCCGCCGCCAGCTCGAGAATGTCCGCATAGCTGCCGGTGTCGCTGTCTGAAAGAGCCGGAATCAAGCCGTCGGGCCGGTGACAGTGCATCGCAAACTCGCACGCGCGCTCCAACCGCTCATCGTATCCATCAGGCAGCGCGATCCCTGATCGCCGGGCGTTTTCACGCGCGCCAAGGAAAGAGCGCAGCACGGTCATATGGTAATGAGTCGAACTTTCGCGGTGAACCCCATCCGGCCGGATGTCCGTCATAAGGTTTCGATGAAGCGAGTCGACTGCAAAATCGAGCAGGCTGCCGTCACGGTCAATCTGCGGCAACGCCAAAGCAACAATGAAAAGCGCGTAGAGTTCAAGCGTCCGATGATTGCGGTCAGGAGTCAGATGATGCCGCAGATGATCTGCCTGGCGTGTGATGCTCTCGATCAACTGTTCTTCCAGGCAGTCCGCCAGGCCGGTGAATGCCGGCGATGATGCAAAGAGATTCCAGGCGTAAATCCAATTCTGAATGCGCCGGCCCGCAACGTCGCTCGTGTCGTATCCGACGGGGACCTTTCGTATCCAGGACCCGGCCAATTGTTCCCACGTGCTCAGATATTGACGATCGAGGGTTTCGCGAAACGCCTGCGCCAGGTCCAGTCCGTAATAGAACTTGCTCCATTCAATCCGCCATTCATCATCTGTCGCCAGATCCTCGTCCAACCAATCTGGCTCAACTCCGAGTTCCAGAGTGATGCCGATGTGAGTGAAACGGCCTGCGCGCACTTCTTCGGCGACTGCACGGTTACGAAAAGCTTGTTCGATCACGCAGAAGACCGGCCGCGGCCGTATGGATGATTTGATGTGGACTTCAGCCATCATCGCACGGCCTCCCGGAACAACGCGGCGAGTTGCGCAACAAAGCGATCGCCATCGAAGCGTTCGCGAACTGTGGCTTGCGCCTCGACCGCGAGCTGGTGAGCAAGCGCTCGATTCTGATGGATGTGAATCAGCGCGTCGGCAAGAGCTTCTGGATTTTCCGTCGGAACGAGCAGGCCGTTGATTCCATCTTTGACTATCTCCGGGATGCCGGAGATGCCGGTGGTGACGGCCGGCAGGCCGCAGGCCATCGCTTCAACCAGCACATTGGGAATCCCATCACGGTCGCCGTTATCCAGTACTCGACACGGCAGGCAAAACATCGTCGCGCGGCGATACTCTTCAAAGAGGCTGGCTTGCGGCATTGGCCCGGCCAGCCGCACGTTTTGCCCGAGACCGGCGGCGGCGATGCGCCGTTTGATCTCCTCCGAGTGCTCGCCCTCTTCGCCAACGATTACGGTCTCAAATGAAACGCCACGCCGCTGCAGAATGCCGCACGCTTCAACTAAGATGTCGAAGCCTTTCTTGGCGACGAGCCGGCCAACTGAAAGCACACGCAGGTGGCCGTTTCTCATCGAAGGCCCGGTTTCCTCTTTCAGCAATCTTGTGAAATCCGCATTCAAGCCGTGATATATGCAATGTACAATCGTGCGACTCTGCGGCTGCAAAATTTCGCGATTGGCGTCGGTGCAGGTGACGACAAAACGCGCCGCGTCCATCTTGCGCGGCAAAAGACCCGCCGGGTTGAGCGAGTCGCAGTAGATGTCTTTTGCGTGAGCTGTGAAAGAAAACGGAAGCCCGGTGATCATCGCGGCCAACCAGGTGATCGTCGCGGCTCCGTGACAGAAATGCGCGTGCAGGTGACGAACGTCTGGCGCGCGAGACAGCCTGTCAGCGATTGCCGCGGCTTGCAGAAACTCTTTCAAATAAACTTTGCGCGGCCACGACCAGAAGGTGCGGCGTGCGCGCACGGCTTGCGCAAACGCGGCGGCCGCGGCTCTGGCTAATCCAAGCGGATGCCGCAAGGTGACACGCGCGAGGCTCGCCAGGAAATCGCCCGCGTGTCTTGCGAGCCATCGAAAAAGAGAAGTCCCGGAAACCGATGTGGTGTGCGGCAGGTAGTCAGGTTTTGCGCGTATGCGATCCACTATTTCGTGCCTCTCATTTCCATCCGCAGGCTTGATCACGAAGAGCTTGAGGCGAAGACCTGCTTGCTCCAGCCGGTAGATCTCGCTCGCGATGAATGTCTCTGACAGTCGCGGAAATTCCTTGAGGATATAAGCCACGCCGCCTTCGTTTTCGTCGCATTTGATGTTGTCTTTGTGCTCAGGCATAAACACTCTCGAGAAGATCGCAGAAACGTCCGGCGCAACGCCCGGCTTCGTAGTCTTGTTCCGCGCGCATTCTGGCTCTCTCTCCAAGCTCCGCGCGAAGGGGAGCGCTATGAGCAACGCGCTCAATTACAGATGCGAGCGCAACCGGGTCGCCGGCCGGCACGAGCAGCCCGGTATCTTCATGCTTGATGGCGCTGGCGATCGCGCTGATATCGCTGGCAATCACAGCGCGGGCGCTGGCCATCGCCTCAAGAATCACATTCGGCAATCCGTCGCGATCGCCCGTTGAGTCGATGATCGAAGGAGCGATGACTGCGTGAGCATTCGCGTACTCATTGGAAAGCTCTGCGTGCGTCTTCGCGCCGCAAAGCGTGACTTGCGCCTCAAGCCCGGCGGCGCCAATAAGAGCTTCCAGGAGATTCCGCTGTGGGCCCTCGCCGATGATGCGCAGCCGGAACGGGAATGAAAGTCTCGCTGCGGCGGCGATGAGCACATCGAATCCCTTCTTCTCGACCAGCCTTCCGACAGCCAGCAGTCGCAACGGCCGCTCAGGCGGAAGCGGGCCGGGCCGGAATCGTCGCAGGTCTACGCCGTGAGGCATCAACCGAACACTCGCTCCGCTCCAGCTGATTTCTCTCGCTACGTCGGAGTTGCAAGCAATCACGCAGGCGGCCTTATGAGCACGCTCGGCAAGCACGCCGGGAGCGACCTTGCGCGCATCGCGAGCGTGGGTGCTGAACCCATAAGGCACAGCGATCTGCTTTGCGGCGAGGGCGGCCACTTCGGCAGGGGCGTGCGCAAAGTACCCATGAACTCCGCCCACAGACTTGCGATCGAGGGTCTGCGCGACCTGGCGTGCCTGTTCGGCGGGTGTTCCCTCGGATAAAACCTTTACCCGCTCGAGGAGCCGCGCCGCGTCCGGTTGCAGGCTTGAGCCGTCGCCCGGTTTTGTGGCAAAAACCGCCGCCAGTGCTCCCCGCTCTTCAAGCGCGAGCAGTTCGCCCACGGCGAATGTTTCGGAGCAGCGCGGGAAGCCACTTGTAACCACGACTATTCTGCCTGGGTGCATTTCGACTCCTCTTGAAGCAGCGCAGCCACGCGCTCGCGGATGCGCGGCAGCCCGTCCAGATCGAGAGGCGTTGGATCCACAGCAGTCGGCTTGAACGAAGCCAGCACCCTTCCCATCAAAGTTTCCGGCGTGAGATCTTGCGGCTCGATGATGTCGAACAGCCCCTGCGCGGCCAGCAACCGGGCGCGAATGAGTTGTTCCATCACCGGCTCCGCGCGCGGGACCAGGATGGCTCGTCGCGCGAATGAAAGCAGCTCGCAGACGGTGTTGTATCCGGCCATCGAGACCACGACATCCGCTTCGGCGTATCGCTTCGTCAGGTCCGGTTCGAAATCGAGGAACGTGACGTCAGCCATGTATTCGAATCGCTCGAGCAGAGCTGCCCGGCAGCTTTCCGGCATTTGAGGTCCGAAGATAACCGTCGTTTCGATCGCAACGTTGCGAGGCAACACCGCCAACCCTTCGAGGTAAGTCTCGATCATGCGGCTGCCGTCGCCACCGCCGCCCGTCGTTACCAGAACTCGCGGAGGCCCGCCGTCGCGCGTCGGCGCTTCGGTGGGTCTTTTTAGATAGCCGCAAAAGACAGTCTTTCGCGCCACGGAATCCGGGAAGTCGTATTCCTTGATTGGATCGAAGATGGATTGGGACCCGTACACCCAGACTTCATCAAAAAAGCGATCAATGGTTTCAAAACAGCCATTGCGGATGAGAGAAAGCCGCGTGCGTTTGGGCTCGTCAAGGATATCGCGAAGCCCAAGCACCAGTTTGGCCGAGCGCCGTCTCTGTTTCAGCGCTTGAAGCGTTTCGAGAAGCTCGCCGTCCACGCCCGCCGGGCGCTTATCAACGATCATCAGGTCGGGATTGAAACCGAGCACTGATTTCTCGAGGATGGCGCGCCGCGTGCGCTTCATCTCTTCCGAGCAATCGAAAAGAAAGCGCGGCTCATAACGCTCCGCCTCAATCCGGTCCAGGCAGGGAAGCTTGATGTAGTCAACGCCTTCAGGGATGCGAAAGGCGTGAATCATCGGCGACCCGGTCACCATCAGGATAGCGGCCTTCGGATACTGACGGGTCAGCTCCTGCGTGAGCAGAAGCGTGCGGCGTATGTTGCCAAGCCCGAAAGTGTCATGCGAATAGAGAAGTATCTTAAAAGGCGAGAGGTTGACCGCCGGGACGCGCTTTGACTGGATCTCAAAGTGCAGTGCTGCTGCTCGCGTCTCAGGCCAGACCGATTCCGCGACCTGAGTGCGGCGCGTGGGTCTTGAATAATTGGCTACTTCGCTTCGGGACTGCATACACGAACACCTTTCCGCCGCATTTCAATTCAAGCGGCGGCCTTTCAGAAGTATCACTACTCCCACAGGACGATTTGCTACTTGGGTGAGTCAGCCTTTGCGGCTCTTCTTTATTTGCATTCCGCAAAGAGCGAAACGCTTTCACCTCTGGGCATCATCTCAGTGTCCGTCGTAAGAACAGTGCTCAGCCGAGAGCATGAAATACATGTTAAGGATGTTCTTTGAA